>NZ_JALBGX010000148.1:0-15616 GCF_023006465.1 Rhizobium sp. PRIMUS64
AGCTTCAGCGCCGCAACGAGGCTCTGCTCGCGCGCCAGTCCCTTGCCGGCGATGCCGAAAGCGGTGCCGTGATCCGGCGAGGTGCGCACGAAGGGAAGCCCGAGCGTCACGTTGACGCTGTCGTCGAAACCAAGTGCCTTGGCTGGGATCAGTGCCTGGTCGTGATACATGCAGACGGCGACGTCGTATCGCGCCCGCGCCTCGTCATGGAACATCGTATCGGCGGGCAGGGGGCCGATCGCATCGATGCCCTCGTCGCGCAGGCGCTCGATCGCCGGTCGGATGATATCCTCGTCCTCCTTGCCGATCGCCCCACCTTCGCCCGCATGCGGGTTGAGGCCGGCAACGGCGAGCCGCGGCGTCTCGATGCCGAAACGCTGCCTCAGGTCTTCATGGGCGATCCGGCAGGTCTCCACGATCAGTTCGCCTGTCAGCGCCTGCGGCACGTCCCGGACTGGAATGTGGATGGTGACGGGAATCGCCCGGAGCTTCGGTCCTGATAACATCATCACCGGTGTCACCGGCCGGCCGGTCGCCCGGGCGGCGAGATCGGCGAGAAATTCGGTATGGCCGGGAAATCGGAAACCCGCCTCGTAGAGCACGGCTTTAGCGATGGGATTGGTGACGACCGCGAGCGCCTCGCCGGTGATGACAAGCGACACGGCTTTCTCGATCGCCGCGATCGTGCCTTTCGCCGTTGCTGCATGCGGCTCGCCGGCCACCACCTCGATACCGGCCGGTATGGTCATGACGGGCAGCGCGTCGGCAAACATGCCGGCTGCCTCGCTGGCTTTATCGGTCTCGCGGATCGAAACCGCCAGATTGAGCTGGCGGGCTCTCAGCGCCAAGACATCAGGATCGCCGATCAGGAAGAAAGGCGGCAGCCCGAGTTCACGCCGCCGGAGCCAGGCCATCAGAGTAATGTCCGGCCCGATGCCGGCGGGATCGCCCTGGGTCAGCGCAAGCGGTCGCGAAAACGGTATCACCATTGTCGGTCAGCGATAGGCGATCTGCGCCTTTTTGCGCAGTTCATCCAGGTATTTCTTGCTGTTTTCGTTTTCCGGGCTGGCGTCCTTGCCGCCCTTGGACTTGTCGAGATCTTCCTGGCGGAAGACCATTTCGGCGGCCTGGTCGTCGGAGACCTGCCGCTGGCTGCAGATTGCCAGGTATTCAACGCCCTTGTCGGTGACGCGGGTCCCTGTCGTGTTGCCCTTGGCCTGCTCGACCAACGGTTTCCAATCCGGCGGGATCTCGGGGGCGAGCATCCGGCCGAGATCGCGCACGGAAACGTCACGCATCGTCGCGGCAAATACCTTTGCCTGGTCGCAGCCCGGAAATTTCGAGCGCGACGCCTCGGCCTCGCCCTTGCGCTTGCCGGTGATGGCCCCGCGCTTGGCTTGCGGAATGACGAAGATGATCTGCTGCAGCATATATTCCGTCGTTACCGGCTTCTGCTTGTTGTTCTGCATCATGCGCGAGACGAGATCGTAGTTCGACAGCCGCGACGTCGAGCCGTAGCGGGCGTTGACCACACGCGGCCAGCTCATCTGCACGGCGATGAAACCCTTGAAATGGTCGACGCCGACACCGGCGCGATCGAGGATCTGCGACATCTGCTCGGGGGAAAGCTTGTTGCCGCTCGAAAAGCGCGCGAAAGACGCATCGACGTCCTGCTGCGAAACCGACATATGAACGCGGGCGACCTCCTGCCGCTTGAGCGCCTCGTCGATCAATTGCTCCTCAGCGGCCTTGGCATCGGCCTTCGTATGCTGCAGGCGCAGGAAGGCCTGGCGCTTGGCGACATCGCCGCTGGTGATGGCGGTGCCGTTCACCACCGCCTTGACTTCACTTGCCGCAAGCGCTGGACCGGCAAGGCCTGTCAGCAATGCAAGCGCTGCCCCGGCGAGGAACTTGGTTATGGCCTTTTTCGCGTCAATCATCTGTTGACCTCCCGATAGCGCCGCGAGACGTTGTTCGCGGCGTTC
The DNA here is from genome assembly GCF_023006465.1 of Rhizobium sp. PRIMUS64. NCBI lineage: Bacteria > Pseudomonadati > Pseudomonadota > Alphaproteobacteria > Hyphomicrobiales > Rhizobiaceae > Rhizobium > Rhizobium sp. PRIMUS64. The sequence goes on from NZ_JALBGX010000148.1 coordinate 1,986, forward strand.
TTACCACAGTGCGAGACACGCGGAAATCGCTTCCATCACGGCGCGAAACCCCTATGCCTCAGATACCGACTGGCGGCAATGTCCTGCACAGGCATACGGCGAAAGAATGGCTTCAGGCCATGTTTGCGCCGACCGTCCGTCAGTTGAGGCCATCCGAGCTGTCTCCAGAATAGCCGACCTTGATGTCGCCGAGCGTGCGGAAGGTCAGCCGCGCGCCGATCGTCCAGTCGCTTGCCGACTCGTCGTCGGAATCCCTGCTGTCGGTATAGGCGATCGTGAAGATCGTGCATTCGTCCTCATAGGACAGGCCAAGCGTCCGGCGGCTAATCACATCATTGTTCAGATCCCAGGCGATGCCGCCGAAAATCGACCAGTAATCCTTGAACTTGATTTTGCTGCTGGTCTGGATCTCGTCATTGTCCTCGTCGAAGCCATATGCCGGCTGGGCGCTGAGATGGGTGAAGGTCACCTGCGAAGAGAAGGTGTCGTTCTGGTAGGCCGTCGTCAGGTCGCCGCGGCGGAAATCGAAATCCTTCTCGTCGAGGCGGTAGGAGGCGGTCACGGAAACGCCGTACGGTGTCTCGATGCCACCGAGGCCGACATAGTCGGAGCGAGTGGTTTCAAGGCCGGAATCGGCGCCGACATTGACGAGGTCATCGGTCGCAAACGAGTTCTGACCGGCGATCTGGTACGATTGGCCGAAAATGCCGTGCAGCTTGTAACCGCTGTCGAAAGTACCGGTGTACTGGATGCCGACATTGGCGCGGGTACCGCCTTCGACGCGGTCGTAGCCCGAGAATTTGTCGCGGTCGAACAGTGAGGTGGCGTCGAAGACGAAGCTTTGAGCATCCTCGTTCGGCAGGCGGCCTGCGAGTTGCTCGTCGGGGCGGGCATAGATCTGTGCGATCGGCTCGAGGACATGAGTGCTATTGTCAGTCGTCATCAGGATCGGATAACGCATCTCCAGCCCGGCCGTGACCATCGAGCGGGTGGCGGAATTGCCGTCGTCGTAGTTGCCGGCGTAACCTGTGGGATCGTCCATGTTCAGCGCGAAGGCGTCGCCGCGCGCGGCCAGCAGCGGCGTGATCACCAGGCCGGTCGGCGTGACGTAGGTGCGCTTCCACTGTAGCTCGGCAGTCAGCCGCGAGGTCTGACCCTTCAGGCCGCGGAAGCGGTCGAAGCCGTCGACGGTATAGAAGTCGTCATGGGTGCGCGAAATATTCGTCAGGTTGACATCAGCCGAAAGCTCGCCGCCTGCCAGCGGCTGCGGCGCCACATAGTGATAGTCGAGCGACGGATAGACGATCGCCTGCTGTTTTTCGGCAGTGTTCTTCCGGTCGGCATCCTGGACGTCGAAATAGAACGCCCGCATGTCGAAATAATTGCGTTTCCCAAGTCCCGTCAGGTAGATCTGGTTGGTACGATCGGTGCTGGTCAGGCCGCGCAGCTTGTAGGTGCGCGAGAAGTTGTTGTCGCTCTGCATCATGACGTCCCAGCCGAACGTCCAGCGCGGATTGATGCGGAACTCGGCCTTCGATGCCACCATGCCACGCTGGCCGGCTTCGGCATCGCTGGTGCCGGAGCTGAAATTGTCCGGCTTTGCCTGGTCTATACCGGCGACGCGCAGGATATGCGTGCCATTTTCGAAGCGCTGGCGGAATTCGCCTTCGACGAGGAAGCCCTGGGCGGTGTAGCCGGTGGCGGTGACCGTCGCGTCCATGCTCGGCGAGATCACATAATAATAAGGAACGGAAAGTCCGAAGCCAAGATTCTGCGACAGGCTCATCGTCGGGAAGAGAAAGCCCGACTTGCGCTTCACCGTATTGTCGGGAACTTCCATGACCGGCACGAAGGCGATCGGATAGCCGAGCAGCTCAAAGCGGGCTCTCTCCAGGCGGATCGTGTGGGTCACGCCGTTCTGGATCACACGCTTGGCCTTGACCTGCCAGAAGGGTGCGCGCTTCGGATCTTCGGCGCAAGGAAGGCAGGCCGTGTAGACGCCCTTGTTGAGAATCATCTGCGTGCCGCCGACGCGCTCGCCGGTTTCGGCGACGATACGGGTATTGTCGGCAGTTTCGATGCGCAGCGAGTTCATGAACCCGTCAGCGAAATTGTCGGTCACGTCAAGGTTGTCGGCATAGATGCGGTTGCCGTCGGGGCTGACCAGCTCGATATTGCCGATCGCCGTCATCCGGCCGGTCTTCTGATTGTACTCGACCTTCTGCGCGACCATCTTGTAGCCGGCATAATTGATCTGCACGCCGCCGACCGCCGACACCAGATCGGCGTCACGGTTATAGACGAGTTCATTGGCCGAAAGCAGAAGCTTGGCCTCTGCAGGAATCTTCTTCTCGATCGTTTGTTCGGGCGCGCTGACCTGGCCGTATGAGACCGGGACACTGCCGAAATAGGAACATAGAGTCGCGCCGACGAGCAGGGCAACCAGCTGTTTACTAAAATACTTGCGGTCGCCTACCGCCACTAGCCGTCCTCCTGATGAAGCAGAATAGTCGCACCCAAGGCCAGCGCGACGACCACCGGTATCCACGTCGCCACGAAGGGAGGCACGACTCCACTGCTTCCGAATGCCTTTACAAGCACGGTGATGACATAAAGCATGAAGCCCGAAAGGATGCCACCCAGAATCACGGAGCGGGATTGGTTGAACCGGCTAAATTTTAGAGACACTGTTGCAGCAATGAGAGTCATGGCCACCAGCAGCAATGGCTGGGACAACAGGGAGTTGAATTGCGTCTCCAACGCCTTGGTTGAGATGCCGAAGGATTTGGCCGCCGCAATCCGGTTGGAAAGGTCAAAGAAACCAATTGTTTCCGGCGCTGTCAGCCGCTCCTGGACGAAGTCCTGTTTCAGATTGGTGCGAAGTTGAACCGAAGCTTTACGCACCGGGATTTCGCCAGGCTGGCGCTCGACAACATTGTTAAGTTGCCAGTAACCATCTTCCAATTTTGCCGTGGCCGCGTCCTGTCTCAGAATGACCTGACCCCTTGAATCAAAATGGATCAGCACGGCGTCGATCAGCTTGGTTCCGTTATCCTGGACCGTCTGGGCGCCGATGATGACATCGTCCCGGCCACTGATCTGGCGCAGCCACGGAATCTGCGGGGCTTTGCGCAGAACCGCGTTCTCGCCGCGCCAGTCGGATTCGACCAGCAGTGCCTGGCGCTGTCCCCAGGCCGCAAGCGGGTTGAGCGCCGCCATCGTCAACAGGCCGAGCGCCAGCGAGCCGGCGATGAAGGGGAACATGAACTGCCAGACCGAAATCCCGGCTGCACGCGTCACGACGAGCTCATATTTGCGGTTGAGGCCGATCAGCACCGTCATGCCGACGAACAGCGCGATGAACGGCACCGTCTGCTGCAGGATGAGCGGCAGGCGCACGGCGGTCATCAGCACGCCGCCGCTGATCGTGTAGCCGGGCAGACCGGACATGCGGCCTGCCGTCTCGCTGAAATCGAGGAGGAAAGAAATCGCCGAGACGCCGATCAGGAACCAGCCCGTCGTTACTAGGTAGCGGCGAAAGAAATAACGCGACAATGTCCCGAACATCATTGGGCAGTGCCCCCGCCGGTCCTGCCGGTCGCGGCAAGCAGCCTTTCCTGCATCTGTCTCCAGAAAGACGAAATCCGGTCCCGAATGAACGAAGGCATGACCAGTCGTTTGTGCAGGCCGAGGAAGACGATCGAGACGATGCTGCTGACAATCGGTATGGCATAGAGGACGGCGATATATTCAGGGTCGGTGTCGATCTGATTGGCCGCGTAGAAGGCCGCCCATCGCATCGCGAAGGCATAGGCGAGAGCGCTCACCATCGGATGCAGCCGCGCTTCGCGGTGCGAGCGCGCATCGCCGGCGATCGCCAGTGAAAACAGGGCAAAGACAACGGGCAGGATCCAGTCCGTCAGCCGGCGGTGCAGTTCGGCGCGGTAGCTTTGCGGCCGGATCGTATAGTCCTTGTCGGCCGGATCTGGATTGAACAGGAACCACAGGTCACGGTCGCTGGCGCGCAACGTCGCCTGACCGCGACTCTCCGTCATGTCCGAGAGGTCGAAGGAATAGGAATCGAAATTGATGACCGAGACGTTGCCATCGGGTGTTTTGCGGTGCACTTCGCCTTCATGCATGATCAGGGTCGTGCCCGTATCGTCGACGGCGCCTTCCTTCGCATAATAGATCAGTTCGTAGGCCGGATCGCGCTCGTCGGCGACGAAAAGGCCCTTCAGCATGCGGCCGGCCATCCGCTGCGAGATCTGCACATAGAGGCCTTCATCAAGCTTGCGGAAGGTCTTTTCCTCGATCACCGAAGAGAGGAGATCAGCATAGGTCTCGGCGATCATCTGGCGCACGACGGTTTTTGCGCGCGGCTCGACGACGTTGTCGACGAAGAAGGAAAAGACGCTGATGACGGCGGCAAGCAGCAGGATCGGGCGGATCAACACGCTGCGCCGCGCCCCGGCCGCGTCGATGACGGTCAGCTCGGAATCGTTGTTCATCGTCGTCAGCGTCTGGGTGATCGCGATAACGAGGGCGAAGGGCAGCACGACGGGAATGATCGACGGCAGGATCATCGTTGCGAGCTTGGCGAACGAGCCGATCGACTGGCCGCTGTCGGTAACCAGATTGATGCGCTGCAGAACCTGAGTCGTCCAAATGATCGCCAGAACGGGCAGGAGCGCCACGAGAAACATCTGGCCGACGCGCCGCAATATGTATGTCTCGAGTAGTTTCATGCCTGCCCTTGAAAGCACCTGCACGCCCAAACGGCTTTGCAGGAGAATCCCTCTACGCTCTTTGTCGCGCTTTTGCGACAAGCTGGTGTCAAAAATTCATTCAAATTTCAGAATTTTTTTGATGCTGTTGCGACTCAGTTAACGCCAGCAACGCGGCGAAGACGACAAGCGACGAAAGCCATCCAAGAACGACGTCGGAAAGATAGTGCGCGCCGAAGGATAGCCGCATCGCCGGGGTGAGGATCGAGATCGCCGCCACAGGCGCCGCCAGCGTATAACGCAGGGGCTTCGGAACGAAGAGCAGAAGGCAGAAGAGCCAGCCGGCGCTTGCTGCCTCGCCTGATATGAACGAACAGTTCGAAACGCATTTCCCGGCAAGCGAACCTGCCTCGGTGAAATGCAGCGCACCGCCGAAAATGTCCGTCTGTATCGGTCGCGGCCGGCCCCAATGCTCCTTCAGGATGACATTGACGAGCAGCACCGGCCCGATCAGCAGCGTTCCGAGCGCGACTTTGAGCTTCTGCGCCCGCTCGGCGTTAAAGGTTGCGCCATGCTGCTGGTAGCATTCGACGAGTTTCCACAGCATCACGATCGCCACCACATAGGGCAAGCGGAAGAAGAGGGTGCGCAGCAGGTCGAAGGCCGCGACGTCGCGATAGGGAAAGCCGCCGCAGATGCTCCCGGCGGCGGCAGCCGCGTCGCAATCTGCGCCTACGAAAAAAAGCTGGGAAAAATAGATGTCTATTTCGGGGAAAGCCCGGAAGACGGCAAGCAGCGCCCACCACGTCCAAAACAGCAGCATGAATGCACCGAAAGTCGTTTTCGGCAGGCGGATTGCGAGGTCCCGCCATCGATTTTTCGAAAAAACTGTCAACGCGAATATCTACGAAACTGACGAAAACATGAGGGCCGTGATGGCCGCGGGCGACCATAACAATTGTCGCAAGCCATTGACAGACCCGCTAAACGCGAAATTATCCGCCAGGGACGGATTTCAAAGAATCCCAGCGGAGAAGACATGTCAGTAAAGATGGAAATTTCATTCTCGAAATCGGCGAAGCTCAGTGGCGGCCTGGCGATCCTGTTGAAGACTGCGGAGGCCGACAGCGCTGCCGGTGCCGAAACAGTCGACCCGGCAGGCGTGATCGCCAAGGCTGCCAGGATCGCCCGATTCTCCGCGAAATCCATGGGCGCGCTCGATATTGTCGCCCCCGAAGGCGCGTCCGTCGACCGCATCGTTGTTATCGGGCTTGGCAAGCTCGCCGAACTCACCGCCCATGACTGGCTGAAGGCCGGCGGTGCCGCAGCATCGAGAATCAAGAATACCGATAAGGCCGCTGTCTTCATCGACGTGCCCGGGCTCGAGACGAGCGCCCGGGCAGCCGCCGATTTCGCGCTGGGTATGCTGCTACGCGCCTATAGCTTCGATACCTACAAGACAAAGAAGGGCGACGAGGAGGAAAAACCGGCGAAATCCGTCAAGGTGACGATCGTCACCGCCGATCCGGGTGGTGCCAAGAAGGCGTTTTCCGATTCCGAAGCGATCGCCGGTGGCGTCAATCTTGCCCGTGACCTCGTCAACGAACCACCGAACGTGCTCGGCCCCGTCGAGTTCGCCGCCAAGGCGAAGGAGCTGGAAAAGCTCGGCGTCGAAGTGGAAATCCTGACGGAGCGGGAGATGCGCCGTCTTGGGATGGGCGCTCTTCTCGGCGTCGCCCAGGGCTCCGTGCGCCCGCCGCGCCTGGCGGTCATGCAGTGGAAGGGCGGCAAGGGCAAGGATCGTCCCGTTGCCTTCATCGGCAAGGGTGTCGTCTTCGATACCGGCGGCATTTCGATCAAGCCGGCCGCCGGCATGGAGGACATGAAGGGCGATATGGGCGGTGCGGCAGCCGTCACCGGCCTCATGCATGTGCTCGCCTCCCGCAAGGCTGCCGTCAACGCGGTCGGCATCATCGGCCTGGTCGAGAACATGCCTGACGGTAACGCCCAGCGTCCAGGCGACATCGTCACGTCGATGTCCGGCCAGACGATCGAGGTGATCAACACCGATGCCGAGGGTCGCCTCGTGCTCTGCGATGCGCTCTGGTACTGCAACGACCGCTTCAAGCCGCAGTTCATGATCAATCTCGCCACGCTGACCGGGGCGATCGTCGTGGCGCTCGGCAATGTGCATGCCGGCTTGTTCTCCAATGACGACCAGCTTTCCGCCCAACTGACGGCAGCCGGCCTTTCGAGCAATGAGAAGCTTTGGCGCATGCCGCTCGGCAGGGACTACGACAAGCTGATCGACAGCAAGTTCGCCGATATGAAAAACACCGGCGGGCGACAGGCGGGCTCGATCACGGCGGCGCATTTCCTCAAGCGCTTCGTGCAGGAGACGCCTTGGGCGCATCTCGATATTGCCGGCACGGCGATGGGCTCGCCGCAGGACGAGATCAACCAGTCCTGGGGTTCCGGCTTCGGCGTCCGCCTGCTCGATGAGCTCGTTCGCGCCCATTATGAATCCTGATGACGGACGTTCTCTTCTATCATCTGACCGAAACCAGGCTGGAGGACGCGCTTCCGCCGCTCATCGACAAATGCGTCGAGCGCGGCTGGCGCGTTGCCGTCCAGACGCGTGAGCCGGCGCGGCGTGACGCTCTCGATCAGCATCTTTGGACTTTCCGCGAGGAGAGCTTCCTGCCGCACGGCACCGACGAGGCGGATTTTGCCGAAAGCCAGCCGGTGCTTTTGACGGTCACATCAGGCAATGCCAATGCGGCGACCGTGCGTTTCATCGTCGACGGCGCCGAGCCGCCGCCGGCCGATGCCTATGAGCGAATCGTCTTCATGTTCGACGGTCACGACCAGGCGCAGCTGGAAGCCGCCCGTGCGCAATGGAAGAAGCTGAAGGGCGAGGGGCATAACCTCACCTATTGGCAGCAGACGTCAGAGGGGCGGTGGGAGAAAAAGGCCTGAGCGGTTTACCGCGACACGACGCTGTAACACTTTGAATTGTTGCATGAAGTCGTCCAACTTCCCTCTCACCGGCCGATGGAAGCCATTACCCGTTCGACCCTTTGTCCTCGTCGAGGTTCGTCAGGATGTTGAGGGGGACGATCCCTCCCGCACCTTCCGACGGATTGAGCGCCTCCACTGCCAAAACCCGCTTTCCGCTCGGACTGACGAAAGCGAATGCCCACGCGCTGTCGGCAAAAGGGCTGACCGGCATTTCCGCCCAGCCGGCTTGATGGACAAGGCGTTCGGCATAATAAGCCTTGATGCTCTGCGGGTTGGTGGTGCTGTCGAGATTGCGCGCCAGGATACGCACGGATTTCTCTCCGAACCGCCCTTCCAGTTGGTCCAGCACCTTTTTGGTGGCCTGCCAATCCTGGGCCTGGGTCGCCGATCCGAAGGAATATTCCTCGGATCGGGAAACGCCCGGTGCATCAGGAGGCATGACGACCTGTTCGCCCGAACAGGCTGCAAGGCCGAGAAGCGGCACCGCAAGGATGCCAATCTTCAACACGCGGAAAAATCGGCCCATGCGGCGGATTTTGTTGCTCATGAGCGGCTGCCCCCGAACATTATTGCCATAGGCCGGCAAATCTTGCCGGTTTCTATGACGTTATTGCGACCCTCAGTCGTGGAACGCGTCGACGAACTTCCGCTTGCCGAGCATGAAGGCGTCGGCGACGTGGCGTAGCGGCGCGAGGTCGACATCCGATTTGCCGGCCTTGATGATTTCGGCGAAGCGACGGTAGAGCGAGGGATATTCCTGCTCCGGCTCGGCGAATCTCAGCGCGCCGTCGATCAGAAGCTTGGCGCCGCCCTCGGCGAGCACCATCTGGCCGGCTGCCGTCTCCGCGACGATGTCCCAGCTTTGCTTGCCGGTCTGAAGCCAGTCGAATTCGGCGTGAACCGGCAGGCCATCGGCATTGCGGAAGTGAATGTCGGCCGCGATCGGCGCATCGCGATTCTCGGGAAATTCGAGCACGGCCTCGGTGATGAAGATCGGCCGCGGCAGGATATGGGTGACGATCGACAGCGCATTGATGCCGGGATCGAAAACGCCGAGGCCGCCGGCCTGCCAGATCCATTCCTGGTTCGGATGCCAGTGGCGGACATCCTCCTTCCAGATCACATGCACGCTTTTGATCGTTGTCGAGGCAAGAAACGCCTTGGCGGCCTCGACGGCCGGCGCGTAGCGCGAATGCCAGCTGGCAAAGAGCGACGCCCCCTGCTTGCTCGCCAGTGCTTCGAGATCGGCCACTTCGCTCAGCGTGGCGCCGGGCGGCTTTTCCAGGAAGACGTGCTTGCCGGCGACGAGCGCCTTATAGGCTGCCTCGTAGCGGTATTGCGGCGGCATGCAGAGCGAAACGGCATCGATCGAGGGCTCGGCGTCGAGCATCGCTTCGATCGTCGTATAGCTCTTGACGCCTTCGACCGTGCCGTGGCGGCTTGCCGTGGCGACGAGCGCGAAATCCGGGTTCTTGGCGATGGAGGGAAGGTGCTGGTCGCGGACGATCTTGCCGACGCCGACGATGGCGAGATTGATAGGAGACATGGTGTTTCGCTCGAGCCTGTATGAAAAGTATGATTATTGACGCGTTTGTATCAGAAAGAGGCGTGCCGACAAGCTCTCCTCCTTCATTCTATGGCATCCTATCGCATGATAGTTTGGCGAAGGAAGCTGTAACCCATCGCTGCGCGGGCGGCGCGCTCTTCGGAATTGCCGTCGCTGCCATGCCCGCCGGAGCCGAATTCATGGAAGAGCGGCCGGTGTCCTTCTTCCTCCAGCCGCGCGGCAAAGCGGCGCGCATGCGAGGGATGCACACGATCGTCATTGGCCGAGCTTTCGACATAGATCGGCGGATAGGTGACCTGTGTCGCCGGCCTGACATTGTGAATCGGCGAATAGCCGAGCATGAAATCCCGGTCCACCGGCGTGTCCGGGTCGCCGTATTCGTCCATCCAGGCTTGCCCTGCGCTGAACAGGTGGAAGCGTGTCATATCGAGAACCGGCACCTGGCACCAGACAGCGCCGAAATCATCGGGATAGCGCGTCAGCATCACGCCGGTCAGCAGACCGCCATTGCTGCCGCCCTGGCAGGCGATTCGCGATGCCACGGTATAGCCGCGGGCGACGAGATCGCGGGCGATGGCGACGAAATCGGCAAACGCCCGGTCTCGCCCCTGCCGCTTGGCGCTGCGATACCAGTCGGGACCGAATTCGCCGCCGCCGCGGATATAGGCCTGCACATAGGCGCCGCCTTGCTCCAGCCAGCGTCCTGTTACCCCGGAATAGTTCGGCGATAGCGAAACATCAAAGCCGCCATAGCCGTAAAGCAGTACCGGCAGCGCGCCCTTGGTCCAGTGCTTCGGCAGGACCAGCCGGTAGGCAACCTTCGTTCCGTCCTCGGAAACAGCCTCCAGCAGTTCGGATGACATATCGGTCGCATCGAAATAGCTCGGCGCTGTGGCGACGAAAATCGGTTCGGCCTGCTTGCCGCGATCCGACAGCTCGAGGCGGTAACAGGCCGGAGGCTGCAGGAAGCCCTGGCCGACGATGTAGAGCGTATCGTCGCCAAGATGCAGATCCGCATGGAGCGGCCTGAAATGAGCCGTCTGCATGTCCGCCGGCAATGCGATCTCGCGCTGCTCGGCGTCGGGCCTCGTCAGGTCCAGCACCACGAGACGCGGACGCAGCCGATCGGAGATGAGGAAGACGCACCACTCGCGCATCAGCATCATCTGCGAGACGGACTGGCCCGCGGCAGGCTGAAACAGGATGCGCTGCGGCCCAAGCAGGGCTGTCTCCGATCGGGGATCAAAGCGCTGCAGCACGAGGCTGCCGGTTGCAACGCGCTCATCGGTCTTTGCCCGCCAAAGGCAATGATCATGATTGAACTGGAAATCGGCTTCCTTAGGCAGATCGATGCGCCGCTGCGTGCCGTCGTTGGCGATCAGGAAAGCGCTGGCGACGCCGATCTCGTGGGCGGCGACGAAAATGTCGATCAATCCATGATCCGCCGAAGCGCCTGATAGAGCAGGGTCGATGACGAGATTGAAGCCGTAGACGTCCTCATCTGCTGCTTCGAACATGACGGCGGCCTCTTCCGGTCGCTGCCCGCGCTTCAATCGCCGCCCGACCCGTGGCCATCCAGAACGGGTCGCCGAAAATCGGTCGATAGAGCCGAAATAGCAGATTTCGTCCGGGCTCAGCCAATTGGCATGCGATCGCGCGGCCGGCGTATCGAAGCCACCCTCGACGATCTGCTTGCTCTCGGCGTCGAATTCAAGCAGCCGGAGAAGGTCGGAGCCGCCGTCCGAAAGTGTGAGCAGTACCCGTGTCGGCTCCCATGGGCAGGTGACGGCGCCGCGCCAGTTCCAGCGCTTGCCTTCGCGCACGCAGAAGGCATCGAGATCGAAGACCGGTTCCCAGCCGGCATCGGGCAAGGGCTGCTGATCCGCGGGCAGGCGGAGCCAGACGCCGAGCGGATTATCCTTGCTCTGCCGGAAATCGAACAGCCACCCGCCTCGGCGCATCGGGACAATCAGCCTGTCCTGCCGTTCGATCAATGCTTTTATCGCATCGCGATCCCTAGCGAATTCCGGTGTTCTCAGTGCCTTGTCGGAAAGCCCGTTATGTTCGTCGATGAATTGGCGGGTACGCGGATCGTCGTCCGTTTCGAGATGAAGGTTCATGTTCGACCTGCCTGATTCCATTGACGTGGTGTATCTAGCCAATATTTCGCACAGTTAGGGCGAAAATAGTGCCGGCCGCGCGAGGCCGAGATGCTCGCGCAGTGTCGAGCCATCATATTGGGTGCGGAACAGGCCGCGTTCCTGCAGGATTGGCACGACCATCTGCGTGAAGTCTTCGAGCCCTTCGGGAAAAAACGGCGGCATGACGTTGAAGCCGTCGGCGGCGCGGCTTTCAAACCATTGCTGCATCCGGTCGGCGATCTCGACCGGCGTGCCAAGCACGATATGGTGGCCGCGGCCGGCGGCAACGCGCAGCGCCAACTGACGGATGGTCAGGTTCTCGCGCCTTGCAAGCGCGGTCAGCAATTCGGCACGGCTGCGCAACTGGTCGGAGATCGGAAGGTCCGGCAGAGGGCCATCGACATCGTAATCGGCAAGGCTGTGGCCGATGCGTTCTTCCAGAAGCGGCATGGCGCTTTTGATGTCAGTCCACTTGTCGAGTTCTGCAAGCTTGTCCGCGGCTTCCCTGGCGGTGCGGCCGATCACCGGCAGGAAGCCCGGCATGATGGCGACCTCGTCCGGCTGACGTCCGAAGCGCGCGACGCGCTCCTTGACGCTCTTGTAGAAGGCCTGCGCCTCTTCGAGGCTCTGCTGCGCGGTGAACACCACGTCGGCGGTGCGGGCGGCAAGATCCTGGCCGGGGCCGGATGAGCCGGCCTGGATCAGGATCGGATGGCCCTGCGGTGCGCGCGGAATGTTCAGCGGCCCCTTGACTGAGAAATACTTGCCCTTGTGATCGAGCACATGGAGCTTGGCAGGGTCGGCATAGACGCCGCTCTGCTTGTCCTTGACGAAGGCGTCGTCATCCCAGCTGTCCCACAGTCCGCGCACGACGTCGACGAATTCCTCGGCCACGGCGTAACGCTCATCGTGCTCCGGGTGCGCCTTGGAGAAATTGTTCGCCGTGCGGGCATAGGATGTCGTGACCACGTTCCAGGCGGCCCGGCCGTGGCTCAAGTGGTCAATCGAGGCGAAGGCGCGGGCAGTGTGATAGGGCTCCCCATAGGTCGTGGATGCGGTTGCCGCGAGGCCGATCTTGTCTGTCACCACGGCGAGCGCCGAAAGCAGCGTCAAAGGCTCGAAACGCGCGATCGTCGAGGGATGAGCATCGATGCCGCTGGTCAATCCGTCGGCCAGAAAGACCATGTCGAATTTCGCTGCTTCGGCGATCTGGGACACGCGTCTCAGCAAGTCGAAATTCTCGCTTCCCGCCTCGGCGTGAGGATGACGCCAGCCGGATACGTGGTGGCCGGCCCCTTGCAGAAACAGGCCCAGGTGGATTTCTCTTTTGCGAGTCATGACAATATCCTTCGTCATTCTGGATTTTGGGCGGCATCCTGGTTGAGCAGCGCCAGAAGTTGGCGAAGGTCGGCCGTGCTGCTCATTGTCCGGACGAGCGACGGGACATCCGCGAAGGCGGGATTGCGCGCAGTTGCGTCGCGAAATTTTTCGGACGGATCGCTCAGCCCCGGCAGGCCGTCGAAGCGGCGCTGTATCGCGCTGCCGTCGCGAAGCACGATATCGACGATCACGAAGCGGGTGCGTGGATCGCTCGACATGCGCGGCGCAGTCTCGTCGTGGCGGCGGCCGGCGCTCCGGGCAAGGTCCATCAGGCGCGGCAAGACAGGCCGCTCGTCGAAATGGTCGAGCCGCAGAGCCCCGTCGATGAGGGCGGCGGCGAACACGTATTCGGGACTGAAGCGTGCCTCGATCCCATTGCCGGGCTTGCTCACCATCAGGGCGGCATCGGCGCCGGGCGGGTAGGTGAAGGTGATATACTCGATCGCATCAGCCTCTAGACCTTCCCGGTTGAGGTCGATGCCGAGAGACGCGACCGGATGGCTGGCGGTGCAGCAGGGATAGGCCTTCAGCGTCAGCCCGGGCGTCACGATCTGCCATGGCGAACCCCAGTTCTCGGTCACGGCGGACGGGCGTTCCGCGCCGAAAGCATAGACCGAATGGAAGCCGACCGGATTGTCGAGGAAATCCGGCGCGCCGCCGAAACCTGCAGCGGCCATCCTCGCCGACAGGAGCCCGGATCGCGCCGCCATGCCGGCGTGGAAAGGAGGGACTGTACCCACTAGGCGGGCGCGGGCACGCTAGGATAGGGGTCGGGGCGCATCGAATCTAGAGCCA
>NZ_JALBGX010000149.1:0-15257 GCF_023006465.1 Rhizobium sp. PRIMUS64
CGTCGCCAGCAGCGCCGCCGCCCTCGTTCAGTGAGTGGGCTTATAGAACTAACCCTCCCAAACAGTCAACACACCAAACAAAAGTTTTTTGACATTTTTGTAACAGGTTGATTCCGCTGGTGTTTTGTTGATGGATATTATCCACAGGACGCGTTTTCGGAGCGGATTCTCGAAAATTCCTTTACCGACTGGTCAAAAATCCATCGGAAAGTTGCTCTCAGCTACCGAAAGATAGCGAAAAAACAGGATCTTGCGCGGATTTATGGTTAACAGAGGATTAAAGTGGCGCCAACCGGCGAGCTTTAAATTTCCGTCACAAATCAGCGGCTGAGATTTCGGAACCTATCACCGAGTTGGGTGTTGTCTTTCCCATTGAAGGAAGGAGACCAACATGGCTGCCAATACCGATGATATCAGAGCATCTGTCAGCAAGGACATTGCCGCACTCCAGCAGGAAGTCTCGCGCCTGCAGAAGATGATTTCCGCTCAGGGCGCCGAAGCCTATTACGAAGTGCGCGGCCGCGCCGGCAAGGCTTATGACGAAGCCCTGCCCCGGGCAAAGAATGCTGTCGCCCAGATCAGGGCCGAAGGCGTCGCTGCCGCCGACGCCGCCCGCGAGCATCCGGCCGCAACGACCACTGCGCTGGTGCTTGCAGGCGCCATCGGATTCCTCGCCGGATACCTGCTTTCCGGCAGCCCACAGCCCCAGCCACGCCAATGGTGGCGCTGAACACGCTATACCGACCCACAAACTAGTCTTTTACGCACCCCGCCGATCCGCTTTTCGGCAGGGTGCGTAAATGCTTATGTCTTACAAAAACCAATTTTTAATGTGAGCTATGGGAACATAAAAAACGAAGGGAGGACTACCATGGAAAACAAGCGAGCCAACTGCATTATCGAAGTCAGCGTCGACAGCGCCAATGGCCGCTATGCGGTCGGCATCATGAATATGCGCCAGGCACTCGATTTGCCGGAAATGCCTAGTCTGTCCTACACACATCCGGACCCGGTCAAGGCCGCCGCCGGTATCGTCGTCAGCCGTAAGGAACTGGCCGGCTTCATGGCCTGCCGCTGAGGCAGCGCCACCCTATCAAGCCGTGACGGCGCTTTGCCCCAAAGCGCTGAGCCTCTTTTGCGACGCCTGTTATTCCTCCTCATTTTTAATTTGCCTTGCTGGCATCCTTGCGCCGTTCATGCAAGAAAGCGGCACCAAAAGCAGGACAAGGATGGCAGATGAGGGAGCGGCGCCCACCGCACAAGACGCGTGAGCGGACAAAGCCCGCCGATAACGCCGCGGCTAAGCGGGTTACCCTTCCCCGCGCCCTGTCCAAGCTCGGTTATTGCTCCCGCACGCAGGCCGAACGTCTGATTGCCGAAAATCGCGTTGCGGTCGACGGCCGCACCGTCAGCGATACCTCCGCATGGGTCGATCTTGCCACGGCAAGGATCAGTATCGATGGCCTCGCCATCGCTGCCGAAGCGAAAATCTATCTGATGCTCAACAAGCCCCGCGGTCTCGTCACCACCCGCCACGATCCAGAAGGCAGGCCGACGGTCTATGATTGCCTCAGGGATTTCGACATCCCGCATCTCTCTCCCGTCGGCCGGCTCGACAAAGCGAGCGAGGGCCTGCTGCTTTTCACCAACGACACCGAATTCGCCCAGATCCTGCTCGATCCGGTCACGCATGTGACGAAGACCTATCATGTCCAGATCGACCGCATCATGGACGACGAGGACATTGCCGCCATGACATCGGGCATCCGCCACGACGGCGAGTTGCTGACGGCGACCGCCGCGCGGCGCCTGCGCCAGGGCGACAGGAATTCATGGATCGAGGTCGAGCTCGACGAAGGCCGCAACCGCCAGATCCGCCGCATGCTGGAGGCGCTGGGAACCGAATGCCTGCGCCTCGTGCGCGTCGCAATTGGCGGGCTTGAACTCGGCGAACTGCCGAAAGGCGCCGTGCGTGCGCTGACCGAACCGGAATTGCAGGCACTACGCCGGAGAACCGGCTTGGAAAGGACGAGACGCAATTGACTGCTGTGACGGAGATGACGCTGCACGATTTCTGGCAGGAGATCCACCCGCCCGGCACCTTTGCCGGCGATGGCGAATTCACCTCTTTCTATGTCGCCGCGCTCGAAGATGGCCGTCAGCTTCGCCTGCCGATCCGTGAGCTGGCGGATGGCAATCACGCCCTCGCCTCGCTGATCGTCAACCAGGCGAGCTTCCTCGTCCTCGATACGCTCGCCGAAAGCCTCGCCGAAAAGATCAGGCCCATGCGCATCGATGTCGTCGCCGGCCTGCCGACGCTCGGCCTGACGCTGGCCGCCGCCGTGGCGCAGAAGCTCGGCCATGACCGCTATGTTCCGCTCGGCACCTCACGCAAATTCTGGTATCGCGACGAACTCTCCGTTGCCCTGTCTTCGATCACCACGCCGACACAGCAGAAACGCCTCTATATCGATCCACGCATGCTGCCGCTGCTTCAGGGACGGCGCGTCGCACTCATCGATGACGTCATTTCCAGCGGTGCCTCGATCGTTGCCGGCCTGCATCTGATGATGGCCTGTGGTATCGAACCCGTCGCCATCGGTGCGGCCATGCTGCAATCGGAACGGTGGCGCGACAGCCTCGCAGCCGTCGGGCCACAATGGATCGCGCGTACCGTCAGCGTCTTCGCAACGCCCATTCTGGAGCGGAATGCCGCCGGCCGGTGGCAGGCACCACCAGCCTGACGCGAGATGTGAGGATTGTTCAATCCTGACCTGAAGGCGCCTCTGTACAGCGCATGAGGAACGATTACAGTCCGCCTGATCGATGAAACAACGGACCCGCCCATGTTCGAGCAAGCATCCCTGCTGATCCTTCTGCTGGCGATGCTCACTCTCTTCTCGCTCGATCGCATCCGCATCGAGGTGGTCTCCATCGCCGGCCTGCTTGCCGGCTATGCGCTCGGCCTTTATCCCGCCGACCAGATCTTCACGGGCTTCGCCAGTCCCGTCGTCATCACCGTCGTCGAGATCCTGCTGATCGTCCAGGTGCTCGCGCGCGCCAGGCTCTTCGACAGTCTCGCCGCCCGTTTCGTGGCCGCAAGACCCTCCGACTTCACCGTCATCGTCGGCACTTCCGCACTCGCCGGCTTCATGTCCATCTTCATGAACAATATCGGCGCCTTTGCGATCACCTTGCCGGTGGCGCTACGCCTCGGCGCGGCCCTGAAAATCCCCCGCCGCCAGCTCGCCATGCCGGTCTCGTTCGCAGCCCTGCTCGGCGGTCTCGTTTCGCTGATCGGCACCCCGGCCAACCTGCTCGTCAGCGATGGGCTCGCCAAGGCGACCGGAACCGGCTTTCGCTTCTTCGATTTCGCCTATGACGGCCTGCCGGTCGCCATCGCCGGAATTCTGCTCATCGCCTTTCGCGTGCAGCGCCTGTTTCCGGAACCCGACGAAACACCGGTGACGACCTCCCCGGCCGCGCGCCGCGTCGTCGTCGAGCGTTACATCCCTGATATCTCGCCACTGATCGGCGTGCGGCTTTCCGATTGCCCGGTGCGTTTCGGCATCAAGCCGCACGCGCTGATCCGCGGCGATAATTTCGTCTTCGGTCCGCTCGACCAGTCGGTGATCGAACCGGGCGACGTGCTGCTTGCCGAGGGCGCCGATACGGTCTTTGCCGACCTTGCCGCCACGCAGGCGCTGATGGCCGATGCCCATCCGCATGGCCTGCAGCCGGATTTCACCCATGTCGAAGCCGTCGTCATGCCGGAAAGCACGTTGGTCGGTTCGCGCGTCCGCTCGCTCGAAATCTTCCACCGTCGCGGCATCGCGGTCACCGCCCTTTCCATGCGCGCGCCACGCATCGAGGGCCGCTTCCTCGACCTGCAATTGTCGATCGGCGATATATTGACACTGGAGGGGCCGCGCCCGGCGATTTCAGAAGCGTTGGAGGAAAGCGAGTGCCTGCCGCTCGCCTCGACAGCACCGGCCGAACCGGCGCTCCTTTCCTGGCGGCCCTTCGCGCTCTTTGCCTGTGGCGTCGCCGCCTCCGCGGCCGGCCTGCGTCCCGACGTCGCTTTTGCTGGCGTCGTACTCGTGCTCGCGCTGCTCAATCATCTGAACATCCGTCGGGCGATGGCCGATCTCAATTGGCCGATCATCATCATGCTCGCGGCGATGATCCCCATCGGCCAGGCGGTGGCGAGCACCGGAGCGGCCGAAACCATCGCCAGCTGGCTCAGCCTCGTCGTGCCGATCACCCATCCGCTCATCGGCATCGCCCTCATCCTCTTCCTCGCCATGGCATTGACGCCTTTCGTCAACAACGCGACGGTCGCGATCGTCCTGACCCCGATCGCTCTGGAATTCGCAAGAGCCGGCCGGCATGCGCCGGACGCCTATCTGATCGCGGTCGCCGCCGGCGCCTCCCTCGATTTCCTGACGCCCTTCGGCCATCACAACAACACACTGGCAATGGGCATCGGCGGCTACCGCTTCGGCGATTTCCTGCGCGCCGGCTGGCCGCTTGCCGTCACAAGTTACGGCCTCGCCCTGCTTCTTACCGCTCTGTTCTGGCTGTGATGCATTACCCGATCGGCTTGACTTCCCCAGCAATGAAACTAGAGCAGGAAGTCTTCACCCAATAATTAAGGACAGTCGAGCGCCGTGCGAATTCTCTCCGAAGCCCATTTCCCGGAATTGCCGAACTATTATCGCGGCAAGGTGCGCGAGAATTACGATCTTCCGGACGGACGCCGCATCATTATCAGCACCGACCGGCTGAGCGCTTTCGACCGCATTCTCACCTGCATCCCCTATAAAGGCGAGGTACTGACGCAGACGGCGCGCTACTGGTTCGAGGCGACGAAGGACATCTGCCCGAACCACGTTCTCGACTATCCCGATCCGAATGTGGTCATCGGCAAGCGGCTCGACATCCTGCCGGTCGAGATCGTCGTGCGCGGTTATCTCGCCGGCACCACCGGCACCTCGATCCTGACGCTTTATAAAAAGGGCGAGCGCGAGATGTACGGCATGCGTCTGCCCGATGGCATGCGCGACAACCAGATCCTGCCCGAACCTGTCATCACGCCGACCAGCAAGGAATTCGACGGCGGCCACGATGAACCGCTGACGCCGGCCGAAATCGTCACGCGTGGCCTTCTGACGAAAGAGCAATGGCAGACGCTGTCGACATATGCGCTCGCCCTCTTTGCTCGCGGCCAGGAGATGGCGGCGAAAAACGGGCTGATCCTGGTCGATACCAAATACGAGTTCGGCACCGACGGTGACGGCAACATTATCCTCGCCGACGAGATCCATACGCCGGACAGCAGTCGCTACTGGCTTGCCGAAAGCTATCCGGCAAGCTTTGCCGCTGGAAAACGCCCGGAAAGTTTCGACAAGGATTTCGTCCGCGCCTGGGTGGCGGAGCGTTGCGATCCCTATAAGGACGAGATCCCGGAAATCCCCGCCGAACTGATCGAGCAGACCTCGACCGTCTACATCAAAGCCTACGAGGCGATCACCGGTGAGCGCTTCGTTCCCGACAATAGCGGCGAGACGCCGCTTGCCCGTGTCCGAACCAACCTCGCCCGCTATTTCCCTTGAAATCGCGGCACACGAAAGCCGCCGGGCCGATCATCGGCTTGCAGCATTTCGTCCAATAGCGCTAGAGCGCCGCGCGCCCGAAAGGACGCGCTAAGGACGCTCTATCACTTTGAATCGGCGCATAATCCTTTCCGAAAATCGATTCCGATTTTCGGGCTTATGCGCTAGCATTGACAAAAAGGGGTATCGGGCTCGGCCCGGCGGGGAACAGATGACAAGAAGGCCAAGACGCAAGGCCGAGGAAACGCGAGAGGACATTCTCTCCATGGCGGAGGTGCTGTTTCGCGAGCGCGGCTTCGTTGCTGTGTCGATCGCCGATATCGCCGGCGCGCTCCACATGTCGCCCGCCAATGTCTTCAAGCATTTCCGTTCCAAGGTCGCGCTCGTCGATGCGATCGCCGGACGCCATCTCGACGATGCTGCCGAGCGCTTCGCAGCCTTTGATGGGAACCTGCCGCCGAGGGAACAACTGCTCCGCTTCATCCTGCGCCTGCTGGAGAGCCACCTGCAGGACATCCAGAAGAACCCTTATATCTTCGAAATGGTACTCTCGACGATCGAAGCCAAACTCGAGGCCGGCAATCGCTATCGCGCCCGCATCGAAGCGAAGCTCGGCGAGATCATCCACGAAGGCATGGCGGAGGGACGTTATCATTGCCGCGATGCCGGGAGTGCGGCACATACCGTCGCAGACGTCCTGGCCTGCGTGCTGCACCCTGTCCTGATCGCGCGCGACGACAAGGAGACGCTCGTGCGCCGCGCCGAAAAAATCGTGTGTTTCGTCGATGCCGCACTGCAAAATAGCGCTTGCTAAGTGATGATTGCTGAATTACGTCACTTCGTAAAGCTTTTCTTAAATTCGGATAACGGCATTTGGAGCGAACTCAATCCTGACGCTTATATAAGCCTGCGCTTGGTCAAGCCGAGCCCGCAGGCACGAGCTCGTAGATTGAACGGCGATTGCCACCGCACAGGAATTCAGCATGATACGGCGTGCCCTCCTCATCTCCTCGGCCTTGGCATTCGCAGCCCTTCTCGCCGCCTGCAGCGACAATGGCTCCAAGCCGGCCGGCAATGCGGGCGCAGGCGCGGCACAGCCGGCTGCCCCCGTCGGCGTGATTGCGCTGACGAAGGGCACGTTCCCGATCACCACGATCCTGCCCGGCCGCGCCGAGACATTTCAGACAGCCGATATCCGGCCGCAGGTCAGCGGCCTCATCCGTGAGATCGCCTTCAAGGAAGGCGGCGAAATCAAGAAGGGCGACCTTCTCTACCAGATCGAGGATGCACCCTATATCGCCATCGTCGAGCAGGCCAAGGCGGCTATCTCCAAGGCGCAAGCCAGCGTGCCGAGCGCTGAAAGCAATCTCGACCGTTATCAGCGCCTCGTCGGCAGCGGCGCCACCCAGATCGAATTCGAAACAGCCAAGACGACGCTGCTCCAGGCCAAGGCCGAAGTCGAGTCGGCGAAGGCCGCGCTTTCCGCGGCACAGATCGACCTCGACCACACCAGGATCGTCGCCCCTTTCGATGGCATCATCGACCAGACGGCCGTTAATGTCGGCAACGTCGTCTCTGCCAACCAGACGACGGCGCTGACGACGATCCGCCAGCTCGATCCGATCTACATCTCGCTGACGGAATCGAGCACCAACCTGCTGAAGCTGCGTGATGCGATGGCCGCCGGGGACATCAAGGGCGAAGCCAATGTCGTCTTCCACCTGATCCTGGAAAACGGCAAGGAATACAACCAGCAGGGCAGGCTGGACATGTCGAAGCAGGTGGTCAGCGAGACCACCGGTACCTTCATCATCCGCGTGCTCTTTCCCAATCCCGACCGTATTGTCCTGCCCGGCATGTATGTCCGCGCAACCGTCGAGCTTGGCGCCGAGGCCGGTTATGCGCTCCCGCAGGTGGCGACAAGCCGTGACGCCAACGGCCGGCTGACGGCACAGTTCGTTTCCGCCGACGGCAAGGTCGAAACCCGCGCCTTCGAGAACAGCTCGCCCTCCAACAATTCCTGGCTCGTGACCGAAGGCATCAAGGACGGCGACCAATTGATCGTCAGCGGCCTGCAATCGATCACCTCCGGCATGCCGGTGAAGCCGGTCCCGATGAAGATAAATGAAAATGGCGTGGTCGTGCCTGCCGAGCAGCCCGCGGCCGGTGATACGCAAAAGCCCGCAGCGAAATAATCGCTGCAGCCCCGCATCGTCACCGTCTCGTCGCACAGGAACAACCGATGGCCAAGTTTTTCATCCGACGTCCGATTTTCGCCTGGGTCATTGCGATCACCATCATGCTCGCCGGCCTGCTGGCGATCTTCACGCTGTCAATCTCGCAATATCCTGACATCGCCCCGACGACGGTTCGCATCAACGCCACCTATCGCGGCGCCAGCGCCGAGACTGTCGAGAAATCGGTGACGACGATCATCGAGGATGGCATGACCGGCCTCGACGATCTCACTTATATGACCTCGACCTCATCGACCGGTTCGGCCAGCATCCAGCTCACCTTCGGGACGAGCGCCGACCCCGATATCGCCCAGGTGCAGGTGCAGAACAAGCTGCAGCTGGTTCAGTCGCAGCTCCCAAGCGACGTCATCGATGCCGGCATCAGCGTCACCCGCTCGACCTCGAGCATCCTTCTCGTCGGCTCGCTTGTTTCGACCGACGGCAAACGCAACTCCGTCGACCTCGGCAACATCATGTCGACCTCGATCGAGGATCAGATCCAGCGCCTGGAAGGCGTCGGCAGCATCAATGTCTTCGGTTCGGGATACGCCATGCGCGTCTGGCTCGATCCGTTCAAGCTCTTGAAATACCAGTTGACGCCGAGCGACGTGACGTCAGCCATCCAGGCGCAGAACACCCAGGTCTCCGTTGGCTCGCTCGGTGCCCAGCCGACGATCCCCGGCCAGCAGATCAACGTCACCATCACCGCTCAAAGCCAGCTGACCACCGTCGCCGATTTCGAGCACATCATCCTGAAGGTCGAAAAGGACGGCGCGACGGTGCGCCTGAGCGACGTCTCGCGCATCGAGATCGGTCAGGAAAGCTACGGCGGTAGTTCGCGGTACAACGGCCAGCCATCGACCGGTTTTGCCGTCAACCTTGCGATCGGCGCCAACGCAATCGATACCGCTGCCCGTGTGCGCTCCGCCCTGGAGGTCATCGGCCGCGGCCTGCCGGCAGGTGTGGAGATCACCTATCCCTATGACACCACGCCCTTCGTGGAACTGTCGATCGAGAAGGTCGTGCACACGCTGATCGAGGCGATCGTGCTCGTCTTCGTGGTGCTGCTCGTCTTCCTGCAGAATCTCCGTGCGACGCTGATCCCGACGATTGCCGTTCCCGTGGTGCTGCTCGGCACCTTCGGGGTGCTGGCGGTCACCGGTTACTCGATCAATACCTTGACGATGTTCGCCATGGTGCTGGCAATCGGTCTTCTCGTCGACGACGCCATCGTCGTCGTCGAAAACGTCGAACGCATCATGTCCGAAGAAAAGCTCTCGCCGCTCGAGGCAACGGAAAAATCGATGGGCGAGATCACCGGCGCCATTGTCGGCATTGCGCTCGTCCTGACTGCCGTCTTCATTCCGATGGCCTTCTTCGGTGGTTCGACCGGCATCATCTATCGCCAGTTCTCGATCACCATCGTCTCGGCCATGCTGCTGTCGGCGCTCGTCGCCCTCGTGCTGACGCCCGCACTTTGCGCCACGATGCTGAAGCCGGTCGGCGAACACAGGAAGCACCGTGTCGGCGACTGGTTCAACCGCAACTTCACGCGCTCGACCAACGGCTATATCAGCGCCATCGGCTATCTGCTGAAGCGGCCGATCCGTGTCATGCTGGTCTTCCTTCTGGTCGGCGCCGGCTGCGCTTATCTCTTCACCCGCCTGCCGAGCTCCTTCCTGCCGCAGGAAGACCAGGGCGTGCTGCTGACCATCGTTACCACGCCGCCGGGTTCGACCACGCAGCAGACCCAGGCGGTCGTCGAGAAAGTCGAGAAATATTATCGTGAAAACGAGAAGGACGCCGTCGATTCCGTCTTCGGCGCGCTCGGCTTCGGCTTCAGCGGTTCCGGCCAGAACAGCGCTATCGTCTTCACCAAACTGAAGGATTTCGCACAGCGCACCGATCCGACACTGAGCGCCCAATCGGTCGTCAACCGTGCGCTGCGCAGCTTCTTTGCGATCCGCGAGGCGCAGGTCTTCGCGCTGCTCCCGCCGGCGATCCAGGGGCTAGGCGTGTCGAGCGGCTTCTCGATGTATCTCGTCGATACCGGCGGCCACGGCAACGACGCCCTGACGGCAGCCTCCAAGCGGCTGATCCAGATGGGCAACACGTCGGGCAAGATCGTGGCGCTGCGCAGCAGCAACAAGGAAGTCGAGCCGCAGATGCGCATCGTGCTGGATCAGGAGAAGATCGGCGCCATGGGCGTCGACATCGCCTCGGTCAACTCGATGTTGTCGATCATCTTCACCGGCCGCGACGTCAACGACTTCACGCTGAATGGCGAGATCAAGCCGGTCTACGTCGAGGGCGATGCGCCCTTCCGCATGCAGCCGAGCGACCTCAACCACTGGTACGCCCGCAACAATGACGGCGAAATGGTGCCCTTCTCCGCCTTTACCCGCACGGAGTGGGTGAAGGGCGCGCCGTCGCTTGCCCGCTTTAATGCCGTCAGCGCCATTCCGCTCGACGGCGCGTCCGCTCCCGGAGTTTCCTCCGGCGATGCGATGAACGAAATGGAAGCCCTGACCAATGAGCTCGGCGGCGGTTATACGGTCGCCTGGCAGGGCATATCCTATCAGGAGCGCCTTTCCGGTTCGCAGGCACCGATGCTCTATGCGATCTCGGTTCTCGTCGTCTTCCTCTGCCTGGCTGCGCTTTACGAAAGCTGGTCGATCCCTTTCTCGGTGATCATGGCGGTACCCGTCGGTATTCTCGGGGCACTGACGGCGGCAACCCTCTTCGGCCAGGCGAACGACGTCTATTTCAAGGTCGGCCTGCTCACCACTATCGGGCTGGCGGCGAAGAATGCGATCCTGATCGTCGAATTCGCCAAGGATCGTATGGAAAGCGGCATGGGGCTCTACGAGGCGACATTGGAAGCCGCGAGATTACGCCTGCGGCCGATCATCATGACTTCGCTTGCCTTCATTCTCGGCGTCGTGCCGCTGGCGATCGCGACAGGCGCGGGCTCGGCGGCGCAAAACGCCATCGGCATTGGCGTTCTCGGCGGCATGCTGGCGGCGACGATGCTCGGAATTTTCTTCGTGCCGTCGTTTTTCGTCGTCATTCGACGCATCTTTGCCACACGCGGCAAAAATGCGGCAGGACTGTGATATAAATGCACTGTGATAATGCAGTTGCCGTTGCTACATTGCGCCCGACTGCTTCGGAATGGTGTTTTTGGTAGAACGAGGCGCGGCGGCCGATAGTGAAGCATGAAGCTTTGGACAAGAATTGACTTGCTCGAGTACAGGATGAAATGAATGGTATCTCTTCGTTTTGCCACACCGGCATTATTGTTATTATTGTCGGGCTGCGTTGTGGGCCCGGATCATGTTCCTCCTGAGATGCCGCTGCCCGCCAAATTCGGAGAGGGTGGGACCAAGAGTGATGGCGATGTTGCTACTGCAGCATGGTGGACCGCCTTCAAGGATTCAAGACTGAACGGCTACGTCAAGGCCGGCCTCGATCAGAACCTGACAGTTCAGCAGGCGATCGAAAGAATCAATGCAGCTTCCGCAAACGTCACCACCGCCGGCGCCGGCGGCCTGCCGAGCCTGACGGTCGGCGCCTCGCAAACGGTCAGCGGCCAGAAGGGCGAGCTGCGCACGCAGCTCGACACGCGCAACACCAGTGCCGGCGACGTCCAGCTGAGCTGGCTGCTCGATCTATTCGGGCTTTACAAGCGCAATACGGAGAGCGCGCTTGCCTCGCTCGATTCCGCTTACGCATCGGCTGACGTTGCCAGGCTGACCCTCATTCAGGACCTTGTCTCGAGCTATATCGACGTTCGCTTCTATCAGCAGCGCCTGGCGCTTTCTAAGGCCAACTTGAAGTCTCGCCAGGAAACCTACGAACTTACCAAGTTCCAGCTTGAAGCCGGCGCCGCGTCGCGTCTTGATGTCGTTCAGGCCGAAGGTCTCGTCCAGTCGACGCTCGCCGAAATTCCGGGCCTTGAAACCAACATCCGCATATCAGCCCATCACATCGCCACGCTGCTCGGCCTGCCGGCTTCGGCTCTTGTCGATGAATTGCTGAAGGGCTCCGGTCAGCCGGTATTCCGCGGCGGCATCACCTCCGGCATCCCGGCCGACCTGATCCGCAATCGCCCGGACATCCGCGTCGCGGAACGTGATCTTGCCGCCGCAACAGCCAATATCGGCGTTGCCCAGGCGCAGCTTTATCCGAGCATCTCGCTTAGCGGCTCGATCTCGCCGTCCTACATCAATCAGCGTGGCATCCATGGCGGCCTGACGCCCTGGTCCTTCGGCCCGACGCTCAACCTGCCGATCTTCGATGGTGGCCGCCTTCGCGCCAACGTCAAGTCGGCACAGTCCGATGCCGCGACCGCCTATCTCAACTGGAAGTCGACGGTGTTGACCGCGGTCGAGCAGGTCGAAAACGCACTTTCGGCCGTCCGGCGTGACGCTCAAACGGTCGCGGCACTTCAGGCCCAGGTGAAGACCACGCAGGAAACGCTCGAACTTTCCACAGCGTCCTACAAGGACGGCGCCTCCTCGCTGCTCGACGTTCTTGACGCGCAGCGCCAGGTTTCGCTCGCCCAGGCAAGCCTTGCCGCATCTGTCCAGCAGATGGCCAAAGACTATGTCTCGCTGAACATCGCGATCGGCGGCGGTTTCGCCCCCGGCGGCAAGACGACCGCACCGGCGGCGAAGGTTGTGGCTGTCAAGGGCTAACAGCTGCTTCAATCGACCTGAGGAATACAAAGCCTCGCGATCGTCTCGCGGGGCTTTTTCTTGCCTGCAGCATGCCGCAATCGAATAATTGCGCATAAGTTGAATTCGGATTCGACAGGCGGAAAAAGCCGAGCTATTAATCTGGTTAAACGATTAATCAGAGTGGTCGCCGATCATGACTGCATCGCGTCAGGGACCGAACCTCAGCAGGATAGCGACGTCGCTTGGCGTCTCCGTCGCCACGGTCTCCAATGCGCTTTCCGGCAAAGGCCGGGTCTCCGGCCAATTGGTCGAAAGAATACGCGAGCATGCGGCCGAGCTCGGTTACGTCCCGAGCCAGGCCGGCCGGGCGCTGCGGACCGGCCGCAGCGGCGTTCTCGGCCTGGTGCTGCCCGACATTGCCAATCCGCTGTTCCCGAAGATCGCCCAGGCGATCGAATTCGCAGCCTCCGCCGCCGGTTACGGCGTGCTGATCGCCGATTCCCGCGGCGATGTCGCCGCCCAGACCGAGGCGATCAACCGGCTGGTCGAGCGCGGCGTCGACGGCATGGTCATCATTCCCCGTCGCGCCACCCGCATTTCAGCCGTCGCCTGTCCGGTCGCCATCATTGACACTCCCTCGACGCCTGGAAACACCGTTGCTGCCGACCACTGGCAGGGCGGGCTCGAAATCGCCGGCCACCTCGCGGGTCTCGGCCATCGCCGTGTTCTCATCATCGGCAACAACCAGGAATCCAACGTTCAGAATGACCGCACCGGCGGCATCCGCTCCGGTATGCGCCCGGGCATGCATTCGGAAACCCTGTGGATCGACCGGCTGGAGCAGGAGAACGGCATTGGCTGCCCGCTCGGCCTCGCCGAAAAAGTCAGGCAGGGTTTCACCGCCTTCGCAGCCCTCTCCGACCTGCAGGCGTTGCGGGCACTGACGGAGTTGCAGCAGGCTGGCATCAACATTCCCGCCGATGTCAGTGTCACCGGCTTCGATGACCTCATCTGGTCGCCTGTTGTTACGCCGTCGCTGACGACGGTCCGGATGGACATGGATAGGATTGCCGAAATTGCCGTGTCGGCGCTGGTGGATACCATAACAACAAGCGGCATCCGGGAGGGCGTGCTCGTTACCGCGAAGATTGAACGCGTCGCCATGCAGCTGATCGTCCGCCAATCATCCGGGCCTGCGAAACCGGCACAAAAGACTTCAGAGATGGAGAACATGTAAGATGAAAAAAGCTTTCATTGCTTCGGCAGCACTCCTCCTCGATACCACGCTCGCCTTCGATCTGCCGGTTGCCGGCGCGGCAACCCTCAAACGGTTCGGGTGAAATCATGGGCGTTTGGATCGACACAGACATGGGCTTCGACGATATCGCCGCCATTCTGGTGGTCGTACAGTCTGAATTCGAGATCGACGGCGTATCACTGGTCTTCGGCAATACGCCGCTGCCGCAGGTGAGAATGAATGCCGCAGGTGCAGCCAGTGCCTTCGGCTGGAAATTCCCCATCCACACGGGTCGCGCCATGCCTGTTCTCGGCAAGCTCGAAACCGCTCAGGCGATCCTTGGCGAAACCGGCATCCCGACATCAGGCAAGAGCCTGCCGCAGGCGGCTGCCCTTGCCGAAAGCGATGCCTTCGCAGCACTCTGCGGCTGGCTGGAGCGCAAAGGCCAGCACCACATCCTGGCGCTCGGCCCGCTCACCAACATCGCCGCCGTGGCGCTTGCCCGACCCGATCTTGCCGCCCGTATCACCGAACTCGTCTGGATGGGCGGCGGCGTCACATCAGGCAACCATACGGCCTCCGCCGAATTCAATGCGCTCGCCGATCCCGAAGCCCTGTCGATCGTCATCGCCCACGGCTTGCCGCTGCGCATGGTCGATCTCGACCTCTGCCGCAAGGTGCTGGCAAGACCCGAGGATGCCGAGCCGGTGCGCCATGCCGGCGGTGTCAATGCCGAACTCATCGCCGATATGTTTTCGGGTTATATCCGCATCGGCACCAGCCGCGGCCGCTCTGCCATGGCGATCTACGACCCTTCCGCCGCGGTCGCCTTCGTCACTCCAGATATCGTCAGCTTCCGCCCCGCGCGTATCGACGTCGAGCTGCAAGGTGCCCTCACCCGTGGCCGCACCGTCGTCGAGACCCGCGCCACGCATGCGACCTTCAATGCCCAATTCGCCGCCGACATCGATGCCGACATGGCGCGTGTCATCATTCTCGCCGCTTTGGTCAACGAGGCCCGCAAATGACCGCCACCCCTCGTCAGGAACCCGCCGATCTCAATGATCCCGCCTTGCGCGCCCGCGCCGTCACTGCTGCGCGCGGCGACGCCCCTTTCGACATGCTGATCACCGGTGGCCGGTTGCTCGATGCGGTGACAGGCCTGATCCGGGAAGCCGATATTGGCCTCGTCGGCGCGCTGATATCAAGCGTCCATGCCCCGGCAAGCCGCACGGATGCCGTCGAGATCATCAATGCTTCGGGCAGTATCCTGACGCCCGGCCTGATCGACACGCACATGCACATCGAAAGTTCGATGGTGACACCGGCCGAATATGCAAGCGCCGTCCTGCCGCGCGGCGTCACCACGATCGTCTGGGATCCGCATGAATTCGGCAACGTCCACGGGCTCGACGGCGTGCGCTGGGCGATCGAGGCGGCGCGCTGCCTGCCGCTGCGCATGATCCTGCTCGCGCCCTCCTGCGTG
>NZ_JALBGX010000014.1:0-95376 GCF_023006465.1 Rhizobium sp. PRIMUS64
GGCGGTCAGCCCGGCATTTCCTGTCGGCGCGCCCTGCTTCCGCTCCTGCTTGATCAGCGCCTGGAAAGAACGACGCCAGCCTGGGCTCAGCGCCGGGATGCGCAGCGCGCGCTCCAACTGATCGCGGGGGTGGCCCGGCATATAAAGCAGCGCGTTGATCTCGAAAACGCTCATGCCTTCAGGCCCGGACGCCACTTTCGTGATCTCGTTGCCGGCCTGCACTTCCCCTTCCTCCAGCACACGGAAATAGAAACCAGGCCGACCGTGTTTGACCACCAGCGCGGCCATCTCCGGCTCGTCCATGCGTATGCCGAGCCGGTAGCAGGTGACGCGTGGTTGCGTCACTTCGAACAAAGCACCGCCGATCCGGTAACGGTCTCCAATGCATACTTCTGCATCGGGCAAACCATCGACGGTGAAATTCTCGCCGAACTGACCGTAGACGAACTCGTCTCGGCGCAATTGCTCCTGCCAGTACCGATAGGAATCGATCTGATAGACAAAGACTGCGCGGCCTTCGCCGCCGTGGCCAGCCAGGTCGCCTTGTCCATCGCCGTCCACGTTCAGGCGCCGCACCATACGCGGGCCGTCGACCGGCGTCTTCCAAATGGCAGTGTTGACGATCTTGCCTTGCCAGGTGATGTCGCGCGGCAGGCCCACATTGAGCGAAAGCAAGTGTACCATGACATTTCTCCCGAATGATGCTCACCGCAATTTCGAGATCGACGGAGGACGGTTACATCGTCAATCTCAGCTCGAGATAGTGTTCGGTCAACGTCGTCAAGGTGAAGGCTCTGTTGAGGCCGCTCGGATTTGGCAACAGCCAGACGGCGGCGCCGGCAAATGTCTCGGGTTGCCGACCCCATTCAACATCGGCGCGAAGACTGATCGCCGCGTATGCCGCCTTTCCGAGAAAGGCCAGATTGGCCGGCGCAAACTTTCGTATCTTGTTTTCCAGGCCAGGCGCGGCGCTCAGATAATCCTGCCTCTTGAGCTCGCTTGCGCTTTTCGTCGGACGTGAAACCGCCGATGTCAGACCACAGCCATATTGCAGCAGCTCGCGCTCTTCATCCGCCCGCAGCAGACGCGGTGTAAATCCAGCCAGATGCAACACGCGCCAAAAACGGTTGCTCGGGTTCGAGAAATTATGCCCGTCGCGAACGGCGGACAAAGCCGGATTCAATCCGCAGAAAACCACGGAAAGGTCAGGTGCGAGGATTTCCGACAATCCGGCTTTCGGCATCGTGGAGGCGTCTGGACTGTCGAGTTCCGCGGACATGGCATCATCTTGCATTATGGGACATCGCTCGAATTACGCCTGTCAAACATACCAACCGTGCATCGAGCGAAACGAGCTTCCTGAATACCATCAATGAGCGGCCGGTCTGACGGACACACGGTGCTAATCATCTTGCTGAAAATGTCGATGAATGGCCTTAGTGGCAATTTGAAAATATCGGGCGCAATCGATTCTTTGACAGGATCCGTAATGACCACCGAAGCAGCGCGTAATTCGCATCCCATCTACTTCATCGGAGCTTTTGCCACGGGTGGGCTCCTGACTTTCATGGTGCACCTCAATGGGGAATTGGCCCGTTATGGGAATCCCCTGTTCTCATCTTGGACCGCACACGGCACGGGCATCATCGCAGCCGTCATTCTTCTCCTGGTGGTCCACCGCCGGCGCAGGCCGAGGGTAGAAAAAGCCCCCAATGCGCCTTGGTGGGCTTACTTCGGTGGGATATCCGGTGCGGCAACGGTCATTCTGACCTCGACCGCGGTCAACTCACCGCTCGGGCTCTCCGGCACCTTGGCTTTGGGTTTGGCAGGCCAGGTCGCCTTCAGCGTCGCGGCCGACAGCTGGGGACTGTTCGGTCTGCCAAAGCGGCATCCAGATAGACGAGACATCGCCGCGCTCGGCTTGGTCGTCATGGGCGCTGCACTCATCATCCTGTTTGGGCGAGGTGCGGCGTGACGGTGTTCATTCTCCTGGCTTGCCTGGGCGGTGTGCTCGTTGGCCTCAGTCGTCAGCTCAATGGGCGGTTGAGCATATCCACCACGCCGTTGATCGCATCCTTCTGGAATCATGCCATAGGTTTTGCTGCCCTCACCTGCCTTGGTCTCTTTGTCGGAGGTCTGCTTCCTGCGGGCGCTGCCGAGGCGCCTTGGTATGCCTATCTGGGTGGCTCGATCGGCGTTGTTTTCGTGGCGGCGGGCAGTTGGGTCATTGCTCGAATAGGTGCGGTTAATTCGGCTCTGCTGATCATCGGTGGCCAGATGGTAACGGGGGTGGCGTTTGATTATATCAGCGCCGTTCCAGCGTCATTTTGGGCGAACGCGACCGGAATTGTTCTCATCGTCGGCGGAATGATGGTTAGTCGGAGACGACGCAAAGTCGACGGCTCGCAATAGCCAAGCGCTGCGCTATGATTCCGCTGCCATCGCTGACCGGGCAATTTCATCAGCCGGTCGCAAGCCACGGGGACGGACGGCGGAAACGGCTCCCCGCCGCATCTGCTCTTTCACTCAGCCCTTAGTCGCCGGGCTCACTTGCCCCGGCTCCCTAGCGAAAGGGCTAAATCCAGGGCAGGCGGCCGGCGTCCGACCGGACAAAGACTATTGCAACAGCGGCTAAAATGAGCAGGCGCGCGCTCGACAAGCGGAAATAGCCGGGAAGCCCGAGCGGGCGGGAACTACCGGCTGTGAACCGTTGCGGGCATCACATTGTCGGGGATCGGGCATGTATAGGCTTTGCCGCTGGTCTTTTCTCGCCACTCGGCCGTCGCGGCTGCCAGGAGGTCGGATGACGACATCAATGCGAGCCCCGTTGTCGCAAGCGTCTTGGCCGCATGCGCCATGGCCTTGTGCGCGGCCGGGCTTTTTCCCTGCGCGACGACCTGCCAGGTATGGGGATTGGTGCCGATCGCCCAGGCTGGCGCCCAGCATTGCGCGGTCGGCGTCACCCAGCTGACGTCGCCGACATCGGTCGATCCGGCCCGGAAATGCGATTGTCCCTCGAAATCGCGCAGACCGGTGTGCAAGGGCGCCGAGCCATCGACCTTGGCATTGGAGAACACATCGCCCTTGATCTGATAGAGGCGGATGCTGCTCCTGATCGCTTCCTCAGTGAAGGTAACCTGGATTTTCCTGGCGAAGGCGATGTCGGCCTCGTCGAAGGCTATCGGCCCGAGCGCGACCATGTTTTCGTGCATTGCCGTTTCCAGCGTGATGTTGGGAAGAAGGTTCGTCGAGGCGGTGTCGAACACGATCTCGACCTCGGTTTCGGTCATCATCGCCGCACCTCGTGCAACTTTCTCGACGCGCCCGGCAAGCTCAAGCGCCTGCGGCATGTCAGGCGCCCTGATCAGATAGAGAACCTCGGCACTGGCCTGCACGACATTGGCGGCCCTGCCGCCGGTGTCGGTGATCGCGTAATGAACGCGACAATCCTGCGGCATGTGTTCGCGCAGGAAATTGACGCCGACATTCATGAGTTCGACCGCATCCAGTGCCGAACGGCCGAGATGGGCGCTGTTGGCAGCATGTGCCGCGACACCCCTGAAGCGATAGTAATATTCGAGAACGGCAAGATTGTTCGTTGAACGTACACCGTTGAACGGGGCCGGATGCCAGGTCAGGGCGGCATCGACGTCATCGAATGCGCCGGCGCGAACCATGAAGGTCTTGCCGGAACCGCCCTCCTCTCCTGGGCAGCCGTAATAGCGCACCGTCCCGGGCAGGTTGTTCTCCTTGAGGTGGCGGGCAAGCGCAACCGCCGCCATCAGCGACCCGACGCCAAGCAGATTGTGTCCGCAGCCGTGACCGGTCGCCCCCGCCGCTTGGGGACGAGGCTCGGCCACGTCGGCGGTCTGGCTCATTCCGGCCAGGGCATCGAATTCGCCGAGGAAGGCAATCACCGGCTTGCCGCTGCCGGATTCGCCGATGAAGGCCGTTTCCATGTCTGCGACGCCGTGGCGCACGGCAAAGCCGTTTTCCTCGAGTGTCCTTGCCAGCAATTGCGACGACCGCCGCTCCTCGAACTTCAACTCCGCGAAATCCCAGATACTGTCGCTGAGAGCGACATAATCCGGCTTCATCTTTTCGATCGTCGCGGCAATAGAGCTGATCGCGTCAAGATTCATGGCATTTCCTCGCTGTCTGTCCTGCCGCCACAGGGACGTGTTGCACCGGATCCGGCAGGACTGCCTGCCGGATCTCCTATTGACTGTCGAAGTGGGATGGCGGCGCCCGATCCACCGGGCGCGGCAATTCGGGCTCAATTGTCGAGCGAAACTTCCCAAAGACGAGCATTCGATTGCCAGACGGGCTGACCCTTCAGCTTCTTGGTCGCGCCCCAGACATCGACCATGTCGTAGAGGAAGATGCCCGGCATTTCCTTGAGCATCAGCGTGTGAAACTCGTCGAAGATCGCCTGACGCTTCGTCTGGTCGGACTCCGCATAGGCGGCCTTCATCAACTCGACGGCTTTCGGGTCATCCCACATCAAAGAAGCGTTCTTGTCCTTGTTGCCGACATAGAAGCCGTACATCAGCGCCGGATCGAGCCGCGGCGCGACCGATTGCGAGATGATCTGGTAGTTGCCGGAGCGGCGACGATCGACCTGCGTCGCATAGTCGAGCACCTCGATCTGCACATTGAGACCTGCCTGCTGCATCATGGCCTGCGCCATCACCGCGGCCGGGAAGCTTGGCACGTTGCTGCGCTTGTTGGCGATGATGGTGATCGGCTCGCCCTTGTAGCCGGCCGTCGCAAGCTCCTTCTTCGCGGCCTCTAGGTCGTAGGGCAGACGCGTCTTCTGGACATCGTCGAAATAGAGCGAGTCTTCCGAAACCATGGAGCCGTTGGCTGCTCCGGTGCCATTGGAGGCGGCCTCGACGAGCTGGTCGAGATCGAGTGCCATCGCCATGGCGCGGCGCACGCCGGGATTGCTCAGAACCTTGTCGCGCGTCTGGATGTAGAAGAGGTTTTTGCCGTTGTTGCGCGCTACGATCAGTTGCATCGTGTCGCTCGTCTTGAATTCGGGAATGAGATCCGGCGAAATCTCCGCGGTGTCGAGCACACCGGACTGAAGGCCGGCCTTTACGGTCGAAGCATCGGGAATGACCATGAACTTGATGCCATCGACGAGAGGGCGTTTGGAGCCGACCATGCCATCGGGCTTGCCGTCGTTCTGGGGCGACACATAATCGTCAAACTTGGCAAGGTGGATATACTCGCCCTTCTTCCATTCATCCCATTTGAAGGGACCGGTGCCGATCGGTTTGATGAAGCTTCCGTCCGAGCCGACCGATTCCGGCGAGATCATCCCGGTATAACCGCATTCGGGGCGCGACATCAGGCCAAGGAAAATCGCGGATGGCTTTTCCAGCGTGATGGTGACTGTGGAAGCATCGACTGCCTTGACCCCCGTAACATGCACGCTGCCGCTGCCGTCGAAATCAGGAAGGCAGGTCCATTTCGTTTCGGGCTTGAGATAGCGGTTCCAGTTCCACACGACGTCATCGGCGGTCAATGTCTTGCCGTTGTGAAATTTGACGTCGTCACGCAGTTTGAAGCTGTAGCTCAGCCCATCCGCCGAGACTTCGAAGCTCTTTGCCAGCAGCGGCTTGACCTCGCCGTTGTTGGCATAGCCGACGAGTCCTTCGACGATATGCAGGATGACGCCATCGGTATTGCCGTCGCGATTGACGCCTGGATTGGCGCTGCGCAGATCGGAGCTTTGAGCCACGACGATGTCGCGGGCGTCGACCACGCCGGTCATCGCCATCAACATGGTCCCTGCAAGAAGAAGCTTATGCATTGTTCTACCCTCTTTTATGGATTGTTAGGATCGGAGTTCATCCCAGCAGGCGCGTGAAAGCCTGCCGATGGTTTCAAGCGCGACCGTGTAGCCAGGGGTGCCGTCCGGCATTTCCTGCGGCACATCGTCGGTATAGGCGGCGATGATGTAGAAGGGGGACCCGTCGCGATAGACGATACCGGCATTCATGCGGCCGCGCTTTCCCGTGCCGCCCTTGTGGGCGACGAGCACACCGAATGGCAGCCGGGAAGGAATGGCATAACGCAGGATCTGGTTCTTCAGGGTTTGAAGCGCGTAAGCGCACAGCGCCTGCGAGCAGCCGAGCCGGTCCGCGGCTTCCGGCGAATCCTGGGCATCCAGGATGGTCTGCAGCAGATAGACCTGATCCCGCGCCGTCGTCGTGGTGACGGCCTTCAGGGAATGATCGGGCGACAGCGCCAAGGGAGGGATGAGGAAGCGATGGTTGGTGCCTGACATGCCGATCGACTTGCAATAACCGTCGACCTCTTCGAGCGTCAGCCTTTCGAAGACCATCTTGGTGCAGACATTGTCGCTCAGCACCATCATGCCGGTGATGGCATCGCGCAGCGATATGACGATACCGGGCGTCAGATAGCGGAACATCCCGCTCGCCACTTCCTCGGCGAAGCGCTTTTCGTAGGTAATCCGTTCGTCCAGATCGAGGCGGCCTTCATGCGCGGCCTTCAGGGCTGCCATCATGATCGAGGTCTTTCGGGTGCTGGCGGAGGGCGTTTCCTCGTCCGCGCCTCTGCCGATCGTTTCACCGCTGCCAAGCGCACGCACCATGAAGCGCGTCACGAAAGGCTGGGCATCGCAGATCGCGTTCAATCGCTCCGCGAGCTTTGTGGGTTCAATCATCGTCGTCATGTCAGTTCTCCAGGCGCCATTTGAGGATCACGCCGCCCTGAGCATTGTGGTCCAGAGCGGGGATGGCCGAGAGAAGCCTTTGCGTATAGGCCTCCTTCGGGCTGTCGAAAACCGTATTGCGGTCGCCCTCCTCGATGATCCGGCCGTCCTGCATGACGACGACGCGATCGGCAACCTGTTCGACCACGCCGAGATCGTGGCTGATGAACAGGCAGGAAAAGCCGTAGCGTTTTTGCAGATCGGACAGGAGTTCGAGCACCTGCGCCCGGACCGTCACGTCAAGCGCCGATACCGGTTCGTCGGCGATCAGGAATTTCGGCCGGCGCGCAATGGCCCGGGCAATCGCCACGCGCTGGCGCTGGCCGCCCGAAAGCTCATGCGGGTAGCGCTCGGCATAATCGGCCCCAAGCCCGACTTCCTCCAGCGTCCCCAGGGCGCGCTTGCGCTTTGCCGCAGCGTCGAGATCGGGAACGAGCCGCAGCGCTTCTCCCACAAGCGCGACGATGGTCATGCGCGGATCGAGCGAGGAATAAGGATCCTGAAAAACCATCTGGCAATTCAGCCGATAGTCCATCCAGTCGTCGTCGCGGCTGCGTCCCTTGAACCGGATATCGCCTTCGCTCTCCCGGACCAGTCCGGCAATGGTGCGGCCGAGCGTGGTCTTGCCGGAACCCGAACCGCCGACCAGGGCCACGACTTCGCCCTCGTGGATATCGATGCTGACGCCATGCAGCGCCCGTTTCGGCGTTGCCTTCTTCATCAGCGACCGCCGGCCTGCATAGTCGACGACGATATCCCGCGCCGAGACCATCGGCGCCTTGGTCTTGTCGATCGTCCGCGTCTCTCCGCGAAACGGCAGGGAGGAGAGCAGTTTCTTCGTATAGGCACGCTGCGGTGCGTCGAGCAGATCGGCGGTGCGTCCTTCTTCGACAATCACGCCCTTTTCCATGACGACGATGCGGTTCGTGTAACGGGCAACCATCGGCAGGTCGTGACTGATCAGCAGCACCGCGGTGCCTTCCGCCTGTGTCAGCTCCACCATCAATTCCATGACGTCGCGCTGGATCACGGCATCGAGCGCGGTCGTCGGCTCGTCGGCGATCAAGAGCGCCGGTTTCAGCAGCATGACGGATGCCAGCATGATGCGCTGGCGCATGCCGCCCGAGAATTCATGCGGATAGGAAGTAAGCGCTCCGGCGGGATCGCGGATTCCCACCCTGTTCAGCATGTCGAGGATCCGGCTGCGCCGCTCTTCCCGCGAAAGTTTCGTATGCAGTTGCAACCCTTCTTCGAGCTGGCGGCCGACGGTCATCGAGGGATTGAGCGAGGTCATCGGTTCCTGGAAGACGACACCGATTTCCGCACCGCGCAATTGGCGCAATTGCGCAGCGCTCATCGCAAGCACGTCGCGTCCCTTGTAGGCAACGGAGCCGCCGATCACCTTGATCGGCGCCGGCAGCAGCGAGATCAGGGCGCGTGTTGCCAGCGTCTTGCCCGATCCGCTTTCTCCGACAATGCCGAAGATCTCGCCTGGCGCGATGTCGAAGCTCACGTTCTTGACGACCTGCACACCGGTCCCGGCGACCTGAAGCGACAGGTTGCGGACACTCAAAAGCGTTTCATTGGTCATTTCAGTCCCCTCATCCGCGGATCAAGCTTGTCCCGAAGTGCGTCGCCCAGAAGATTGATGCCGAGGAGCGTCAGGGCGATCGCCAGGCCCGGGAACAGACCCAGCCAGACCGCCTGCTCGATGAATGGTCGGCCGGCAGCCAGCATGTTGCCCCAGGTCGGCGCCGGTGGTGGAACGCCGAGACCGAGAAAGCTGAGCGCGCTTTCCGAAAGGATCGCCCAGCCGAACATCGAGGTCGCAAGCACGGTGATCGGGGCGATGCAATTGGGGAGAATATGGCGGAACATGGTGTAGAGCTCGCCATTGCCCATCACCTTGGACGCCTCGATGAACTCCCGCTCGCGCAGCGACAGGACTGCACCCCGGACAACGCGGGCCATCGAGGGCGAATAGGCAATGCCCAGCGCGAAGATGATGCCATATTGATTGGCGCCGAAGACCGCGAGCAATCCAAGCGCCAGAAGGATGCCCGGAAAGGCGAGAAGCGCATTGTTGACGGCCATGATGACGGCGTCGATCCAACCGCGGGCGTAACCGCTGACGAGACCGATCAGCGTGCCGCAGACTGTTGCGAATGTGACCGTCAAGGTGCCGATCCAGACGCTCGCCCGGGCGCCTACGATCAGGCGGCTGAGAACGTCGCGGCCAAATTCATCGGTTCCGAGCCAGTGGGCGCTGCTTGGCGCCGCCAGCCGTGCGGTGAAGCCCAGCTTCATCGGATCGTAGGGGGTCCAGAAAAGGCCGATCGCAGCGGAGATGAGCAATGCGGCAATCAGAATGCTGCCGATGAAGCCGTTGAACGTGACGTTTTTCATTCGGCGACTACCCGCGGATCGAACAAGGGATAGAGCAGGTCGACGACCAAATTGACCAGCACATAGGAAAGCGAGACGAACAGCAGGCAACCCTGGATAACGGGGTAATCGCGGGCAAAAATGCTGTCGACCATCAGTCGGCCGAGCCCCGGAATGGTGAAGACCGTCTCGATGACGGCAATGCCGCCGAGCAGATTGCCGAGGATCAGACCGATGACTGTCCAGGTTGGGCCGAAGGCATTCTTGAAGGCGTGCCGCCAAAGGACGGCGCTTTCGGAAAGGCCCTTGGCCCGGGCGTGGGTGATATAGTCGAGACGCAGCACTTCCAGCGTCGAGGCACGTGCCATACGGATCAACACACCCATCTCGTGAATGACCAGGGTCATGATCGGCAGCACGAGGTAGAGCAGTCCGCCGGTAACGTTGCTGCCGATCGAGACATAGCCGAGGACCGGTAGCCAACCGAGTTTCAAGCCGAAGAAAAGCAGAAGCAGAAGTCCGAGCCAGAATGTCGGGATCGACAGCAGGATCGTGGCCGTGCCGACCAGCGCCAGGTCCGTCAGACTGTTTTGCCGCCAGGCGGCGATGACGCCCGCCGGCACGGCAATGAGGCTCGCCAGAAGAACGGCGACGACGACGATTTCGGCGCTGACCAGAAAGCGTGATGCGACGAGCGGCAGAACCGCCTCGTTATTGACGATCGAACGGCCGAAGTCTCCCTGCACGACGTTGGAGGTCCAGATCAGGAACTGTTCCGGCAGCGATTTGTCGAGACCGAGTTCCGAGCGCATCGCCGCGATCTGCTCCGGCTCAGCCATATCCCCCAGCATCAGTGCCGCCGGATCGCCGGGTATGAAGCGGATCAGCGTGAAGACGGTCACCGAAACGAGGACAATCGTCGGCAATGCCATCAACAGGCGGTTCAGGACGAATTTCAGCATTTTTGTTCCCCGCGACGGGCGACGGACAGTGCCCGGCGCCATCGGTTTCGTTGCCGCAGACTATGATCGAATGAGGAAATATCCGCAATATTATGCGATTCTGTCATAAGTCTATGCGGAATACGACCGCAACCAAAACGGCTGCCTTCGTGTAAGGGGTCACGCTAAAAATTTGATTTCAAATGTCTTTTTGAGAAAGCCGGATCTGTCGCTTCAAGGCGTCGCTCAGGGCGTGGGCGGCAATCGAGAGTGGCGTCCCGACCGCCCTTGCCAATCCGAATTCCTGGGTCGCGCGTGGCACGAAAGGACGGTGAACCACCGGCAGGTGGCGATAGAGATTCGCATAAAAGCTGCTGATGATCGTGACCCCAAGGCCATGCGCGACGTAGGAACAGGCGGAACTGTTGGTATGCGTCTCGATCTTGACGATCTGCTTGACGCCGGCCCGCCGGAAGGTCTGGTCGAGCGCCATGCGGTTTGGCCGCTGGCGGCCAATCAGAATGAGAGGGACGTCGCGCAAATTCCTGACCGTGATTTCCTCCAGCTTCGCAAGAGGATGATCCTTCGGAACGACGCAGACACTTTCGCCGGTCGCGACGCGCTCGACCTCGATGCCCGGTCCGCTCTCGCCCTCCATGCGCAGAAAGCCGAAATCAATCACCCTCTGCTCGACAAGCTTGTTAATCGCGGTCGTCGTCTCGAAGAAGGTTTCGATCCGCACGCCGGGGAAATCACTGATGTAATCGGCCAGCATTGCCGGCGCGAAATGCTCCCACATGCTGCTCGGCAGGCCGATGCGGACGATCTCCGGGCCGGCGGCGCCGCTTCTTAAGTCCTCCGCGTGGCCCGACATCCGATCGACCGCGAGCAAGATGTTCTCGGCATCGCGGGCAAGAAGCAGAGCCTCGGGGGTGGGGACGAGACGGCCTTTGTCGCGGACGAAAAGCGACATCGAAAGGTCCGCCTCGAGCTGCTGCAGGAGGCGGCTGACGCCGGACTGGCTGAGACCCATCGTCTTTGCCGTGGCAATCGTCGACCCCGTCGCCAGAAGCGTGCGCAGGACTTCCAGTTGCTTGATATTCATGCGTTTGCGATCCCCCGGGACGGTTCAAGCACCGTCATCATGCCCAGTCCGAAATGCTTTGAAGGAAGAGGCTGGCTGCCTTGGGCATCGGAAATTTCTCTCCGCTGATCAGCGCGTAGGCAACCGGCAGTTCCGGTTCGAGCGGAATGAACTGCAGCGGCAGCGTCGCAAATTCGCGGGCGATGATCTCGCCGACCAGCGCAATGCCGAGCCCCTGCGCGGCCAGCGCGCAGGCACTCGCCACCGAATGCGCCTCGAGCAGGGGGCGTTGGCGGATGCCGGCCTTGTAGAACAACGCCTCCAGCTCATGACGAACCGGTCGCTCCCTATTCAGCATGATCAGATCCTGCCCCTTCAGCTCGCCGACCGACAATAGGCGGCTGCCGGCCTTGGGATGATCATTGTGCAGGGCGCAAATGATCCGCGACGACAGGATCTTCTCCTGTTTCAATCCCGGGCTCATCAGCGGCAGACGCGCGAAACCGAGATCGGCCTCGCCGTCGGCCACCATCCGTTCAATTGCGAGATAGCTGCCGGATGCGACTTCGACGCGCATCGGACCATTCGCGGCGAGAAAGCTCTTCACCAGCTTCGGAATGCGCGTCGAGGAGAGGCTGGCGGGAAAGGCGAGCCGCAGCATGATCTCGCGCGATCGACCGCTCTCGAGCTCCATCGCCGCCGTTTTCAAGGCGCGTAGCCGGTCGGAAATGGCGCGGATTTCCGGGCCGAGCTGCAGCCCCTCGCGGGTCGGTTGAAGCCGGTTCTTTTCCCGGTCGAAAAGCCGGACGCCGAGATAGTCTTCCAGTTGCTGCAACAAGCGACTGGCGTTCGA
Source organism: Rhizobium sp. PRIMUS64 (assembly GCF_023006465.1). Taxonomy (NCBI): domain Bacteria; kingdom Pseudomonadati; phylum Pseudomonadota; class Alphaproteobacteria; order Hyphomicrobiales; family Rhizobiaceae; genus Rhizobium; species Rhizobium sp. PRIMUS64. The sequence goes on from NZ_JALBGX010000014.1 coordinate 12,012, forward strand.
TTGCGAGATGCCAAGCTCGACAGAAGCGGCGATCGTCGAGCCCGTCGCGGCGATGGCGTCATAGGCCTCGATATGCTTCAGGCTGATCGCCGCACTCGTGTCTCGCGCCATTGTATCTCCAATGTCGATAGCCCTACCCGCAAACCGCATAAGATTGCGGACCAGCGGAAAGTTGAACATTTTCCGCTGAGAACCAAACTCACGGAAAGACTTTCGTCAATGGCCACCATTCTCCGGAAGATCGCGGAACAGGTCCTGTCGCGAACGGCGTTCTCAAACGTCGCCATCGACCGGGCAAGAGATGCAGCGGTGGACACCATCGGCTGCATGATTGCAGGCAGAGGCGATGAAAGCGTTGCCGCGCTCACTCGCGCTTTCGATGAGGAAATCGCCGGAGGCGGCGAAGCGCGGCTCGTCACCGGCGGCTCCGCCTCGCCCTCGCTCGCCGCACTCATCAATGCAACGGCGGCTCATGCGCTCGATTTCGATGACAATTTCCATCCGGCCAGGGCGCATGCTTCCGCGGTGCTGGTGCCGGCGCTGCTGGCGGTTCTGGCGCGCGGCAAGGTGACAGGCGGAAAGCGGTTTCTCGAGGCCTACCTGGCCGGGCTGGAAGCGCAGGCGTCGGTCGGCTTCGGCGTCAATCCCTCTCATTACAACAGAGGCTGGCACGCAACGGCGACGGTCGGCAGCATCGGGGCTGCGGCTGGCGTGGCACGGCTTCTCGGCGCTGACGAAAACGGCTTGGTCGCGGCGATGAGCCTCGCGACGAGCTTCGCCTGCGGCCCGAAAGGGCAATTCGGCACGACCGCCAAACCGCTTCATGCCGGCATTGCCGCGCGCAATGCCGTGGATGCGGCGCGCATGGCGCTTGCGGGCATGAGCGGGCGGCCGGATATCCTCGAGCGGCCGCAAGGCTTCCTCGACCTTTTCGGAGGCGATGATGCCAAGGGCTGGGAAGGCCTGACATTTGACGAAGAGCATATCATCGAAAGCCGGGGTGTGGTGACCAAGCGCCATCCCTGCTGCGCCTCCACCCATCGCGCAATCGACGCGCTTCTGGATCTGAAGCAGGAGCATGGACTTTTGGCGGGCGACATTGCCAGGATCGAGACGAAAGTCGGCATATCCGCTGTCCGCAACCTCGCTTATCCCGACCCCGCCGACGAGATGCAGGCCCGCTTTTCGATGCAATATTGCCTGGCGACAGCTTTCCTCAAGGGCGCTCTTAGCCTTTCGGACTTTACACGGCAGGAGATCGGACGGCCGGAAATCCGGGAATTCATGCCGCGCATCGAAATGCGGTCCTATTCGGCTGATGAGGAAAAAGGCGTGGAGCGCCTCCCGCATGTCGTCACGGTCACGATGCGCGACGGGCGCATTTTGAACAAGTCCCGCTTGCATGCGAAGGGATCGCTCGAAGCGCCGATGAGTGTGCATGAACGCGAAGTCAAATTCATGGACTGCTTGCGCTGGGGAAATCGGAATGTGTCCGGCGCCTCTTTCCTGCAGCTTCGCAAGCTTGCCGATTTGGAAAACCTGTCCGGCGACGATCGCTTCTGGAGCCTGATCACAGACAGTCCATCGCCTTGACAAGCCGCCGGGACGAATGGACGGCCGAGAACGCCTCCCCGCCGCCGCATCGTTTAAGCCACGGCCTTCTCAGGCGAGGTATTTCGTAAACCAGTCGACCGTTCGCTGCCAGGCGAGCTTGGCTGCTGCTTCGTCATAGCGGGGCGTGGAATCATTGTGGAAGCCGTGATTGACGTCAGGATAGATATAGGCCTCGAATGTTTTTCCTGATGACTTCAGCGCAGCTTCATAGGCCGGCCAGCCTTCGTTGATGCCCTTATCCAGCCCGGCATAATGGAGAAGCAACGGCGCCTTGATCTTCGGCACGTCTTCGGCGCGCGGCTGTCGGCCGTAAAAGGGCACGGCGGCGGCAAGTTCCGGATAGGCAACCGCCGCAGCGTTGGCAACGCCACCGCCATAGCAGAAGCCGGTGATGCCGACCTTGCCGGTGGTGAGATCGCTGTGCATCAAAAATTCGACCGCCGCGAAGAAGTCGTTCATCAGTTTTTCCGGGTCGACCTTCTGCTGGAGTTCCCGCCCCTTTTCGTCATTGCCGGGGTAGCCTCCGACCGACGTGAGGCCATCCGGCGCAAGTGCGATGAAACCCGCCTTTGCCACGCGCCGCGCTACATCCTCGATATAGGGGTTCAGGCCCCTGTTCTCGTGAACGACCACCACGGCCGCGATTTTGCCGGTCGCGCTTTTGGGGCGGACGAGATAGGCGCGGACATCTCCATTTCCCTTTGGCGAGGGATAGGTGATGTATTCGGCTGATATATCGGGATCGGTGAACTCGACCTGGGTCGCCAGCGCATAGTCAGGGCTCAGCGATGCAAGAATGGCGGCTGCCGTGACGCCGCCGACGGCGAATTTGCCGGCGCGGTCGAGAAACTCGCGCTTGGTAATTCTCCCGTGCGCGTAATAATCGTAGAGTTCGAGAAGTTCCTGAGGGAAATCCTTGGCTGTCATTCGGGTCATGATGGCTCCTCCTTGCCTCCGGTTCTCGCACCATCCTACACAGGTAAACTCGCGACTCTTTTCAACATTTCGCGAGTTCCGCGTGAGCTTGCCGCGGCGATCGATGGCTGCGCCAACAGTCGCTGAATTCGCCGCCCCGGCTTCAAGAGATGCGCACTATTCCCTTTGGCAATCGGCGTCCGGCCGGTCGCAGCGAGCAATCGACCGCCGGCTACCGATCTATGAAAATTAATTTCATACTCGCGCTTTGAGGCCCGTTTTCTATTGACGCCTCCCGATTTTTGTCCCAACTTAAAGAAAATAAATTACTAAATGGGAACTTGATCGGCATGAAAGTGGGAATCATCGGGCTAGGATTCCGGCTCGGCTATCTCGGCTATGTTTTCAAGGCAATTGATAGCAGCTTCGACATCGTAGGCTATGTGGATCCGGAACCTGCCGGACTTCCCGGATTGACGGAAAAGGGAATTTCAGTCGGCAAGGCCTATGGCTCGCCGGAGGAACTCCTCGCTTCCGAAAAGCTCGATCTGCTGATGATCGGCTCTCCCAATCACCTGCATCTCGATCATATCAGGCTCGGACTTCAAGCCGGCCTCAAGGTCTTCTGCGAAAAGCCGATCGTCACGACCATCACCGAAAGCATCGAGCTTGCCCATCTGATGGCAAAATTCGGCCACGAGCGGCTGATGGTCGGTCTCGTCCTGCGCTATTCTCCTCTTTACAAGGATCTGCGCGCCATCCAGGCCGAGGGCAAGCTTGGCCAGATCGTTTCGATCGAGGCCTCCGAACATATCGAGCCTTATCATGGCGCCTTTTTCATGCGCGACTGGCGCCGCTATGAGCGCTATTCCGGCAGCTTCATGCTGGAGAAATGCTGCCACGACCTCGATCTCTACAATGGTGTCGTCGGCGCAAGGCCGGAGCGCGTTGCAAGTTTCGGCGGCCGCAAGAGTTTCATTCCGGACAACGACCCGGCGCGCGAGGGTATCAACGACCTCGAGCTTTTCCACCGCAAGCCGAGCGGATGGATGGGGTCGGACAAGGTCTTCGACAGCGACGCCGATATCATCGACTATCAGGTCGCGATCGTCGAATATGCCAATGGCGTCGGCATGAACTTCCACACCAATCTGAACGTGCCCGACCAGTTCCGCCGTTTTGCCATCATGGGCTCGCGCGGCATGGCCGAAGGCGATTTCGTTCGCGGCTATCTCGACGTGCACGAACAGCTGACCGGCAACAAGGTGGTCGAAAACAAATATGCCGCCACGGAGCTGTCCCAGCATTACGGCGCCGATGAACAGATGGCGAGCGACCTGCTTGAAAGCGTGCGCACCGGGCTCGAACTTCCTGTTTCGACGCTGAATGCGCTCGAAGCCGGCATCCTCGCCTTGGCGATGGACGAAGCGAGGATGAAGAAAGCGGTCGTCGATCTGCGTCCCATTTGGGACCGCTTCGACGAAGCCCTTCACGCAAGAGCGGCTTGAGGAGGTCGGCAAGATGAGTGTTCAAAGAAGCACGGTCATCTTCGCCTGGATCCTTCTTCTTCCGGCTGTCCTTTATGTTCTCGCGATCGTCGCCTACCCGCTGGTCGATACGTTCATTCTCTCCTTCACCGACGCCTCCCTCAAAAAGACCACCAATTGGGTCGGCTGGATCAATTACGAAAAGATCTTCGATGCGCGGTTTGCGGAGGTCATCTTCCGTACCTTCATCTGGACGTTCTTCTCGGTCGCCTTGAAAATGGTGATCGGCACCTTCGGTGCGACCATGCTGAATGCCGCGGTGCCCGGCCGCTCATTGTTCCGGCTTTTGACCATGCCGCCATGGATCGTGCCGATGGCGATCGGCATCTTCATGTGGGGCTGGATGTATAATGGCCAGTTCGGGATGATATCGGGCATGTTGCAGCGCTTCGGTCTCGTCGACGGCCCAGTCGCCTTCCTCGCCTATGGAAGCACGGCCTTCTGGGCCACGATCATCACCGACGTGTGGATCGGCGTGCCGCTGGTGACGATCTACTTCCTGGCGGCGATCCAATCGATTCCGAAGGATCTCTACGAGGCCGCCTGGACCGACGGCGCCGGTCGTTGGTATCGCTTCCGCCGCATCACGCTGCCGCTGATGGTTCCGGCGATCATCACCATGTCGATGCTCTCGCTGATCGCCACCTTCAACTCCTTCGACATCATCTGGATTCTGACTCAGGGCGGACCGAGCGGCGAGACGACGACGATGATCATCGATACCTATCAGACCGCGATCGGCTCGAAGAAATACGGTGAAGGTGCAGCGCGCGCCGTTTTGATCTGCATCTTCCTGTCGCTCTTCTGCTTCGCCTATTTCCGCGTTACCCGCCGCCTCAATCCGGAGAAGCGCGCATGAGCAGTGCAGCCATGATCGACCGTTATCGCTGGTGGGAAATCATTCTGATTTATTGCGGCATCGCGGTGTTTCTTTTCTTCGTGCTGTCGCCCTTCGTTGAAGGTTTCCTGGTTTCACTGAAGCCGCTCAGCCAGCTCTTCTCCTCGCCCTACCGCTTCTGGCCGGAGAACGGCTCGTTCGAAGCCTATCGGACGATGTGGATCAGCGTGCCGGGTTTCGGTCGCTATATCTTCAATTCTTTCTTCATCTCGATCATCGTCACGCTGATCGTGCTTTGCCTCGTCATTCCGGCAGCCTATGCCTTCGCGAAGTTCGAATTCAAGGGCATGGGGATCCTGCTCGGCGCATTCCTGACCGTGAACATGTTCTCCGGCGCCGTGCTGTTGATCCCGCTCTTCCGGCTGATGCGCAGCATGGGTGTGCTCAACACCTATCTCGCGATGATCGTGCCGGGCGTCGCCTTCCTGATCCCGTCGGCGATCTGGCTGCTGCGCACCTACATGATCCGTATTCCGCAGGAACTCAACGAAGCCGCCTATATGGATGGCGCCAGCCATTTCTACACGCTTCGTCGTGTCATCCTGCCCATCGCGATGCCGGGGATTATCGTCGTCGCCATAACCACCTTCATCGGCGCTTACGCCCAGCAATTCATCTTCGCGCTGACGTTCAACTCGAAGACCGAATACATGCCCTTGCCGGTGGGGCTCTTTGCTTACTTCGGCAAGCAGGAGGTCATCTGGAACGAACTGATGGCGGCCTCCTTCGTCGGTATCGCGCCGGCGATGGTCGTCATCTTCTTCCTTCAGCGCTACCTTGTCGGCGGGCTGACCGCCGGTGCGGTGAAACAATAAGACCAAAAAACGAGTGAACAGCTAACACAAGAATGGGAGTCACGACGTGAGCATTACCATCAAGACAGGCCTTATGGGGCTCGCTTTGCTCGGTTCGACGGCACTGACCACAGTCACTGTCCAGGCGGCCGACAAGGAAATCAGCTGGATCTATTGCGGCGACACGATCGACCCGGTCCACACCAAATACATCAAGCAGTGGGAAGAAAAGAACACAGGCTGGAAGATCGCCCCCGAGGTCGTCGGATGGGCGCAGTGCCAGGACAAGGCAACGACGCTTGCCGCTGCAGGCACGCCGGTGGCGATGGCCTATGTCGGTTCGCGCACGCTGAAGGAGTTCGCGCAGAACGACCTCATCGTTCCGGTGCCGATGACGGACGACGAGAAGAAGACCTACTATCCGCACATCGTCGACACGGTCACCTTCGAGGGCTCGCAGTGGGGCGTTCCGATCGCCTTCTCTACCAAGGCGCTCTATTGGAACAAGGACCTCTTCAAGCAGGCCGGCCTCGATCCCGAGACGCCTCCGAAGACCTGGGCTGAAGAAATCGAGATGGCAAAGACCATCAAGGAAAAGACCGGCATTCCGGGCTTCGGTCTCTCCGCCAAGACCTTCGACAACACGATGCACCAGTTCATGCATTGGGTTTACACCAACAACGGTGCGGTGATCGATGCCGACGGCAAGGTCACGCTCGACAGCCCTGAGATTCTTGCTGCGCTGAAGGCCTACAAGGATATCGTTCCCTACTCCGAAGAAGGCCCGACGGCCTACGAGCAGAACGAAGTCCGCGCCATCTTCCTCGACGGCAAGGTCGCGATGATCCAGGCAGGCTCGGGTGCGGCCGACCGTCTGAAGAAAACGAAGATCAGCTGGGGCATCACGACACTGCCGCTCGGTCCCGACGCCAAGGGCCCCGGCACGCTGCTGATCACCGACAGCCTGGCGATCTTCAAGGGTTCAGGGGTCGAGGACAAGGCGACGGAATTTGCCAAGTTCATCACCTCGCCCGATGTGCAGTCCGAATACGAACTGCAGGGCGGCGCCGGCCTCACTCCCCTGCGTCCGTCCGCAAAGGTCGACGAGTTCGTCGCCAAGGATCCTTACTGGAAGCCCTTGATCGACGGCATCAGCTATGGTGGTCCCGAGCCGCTCTTCACCGACTATAAGGGCTTCCAGAACTCGATGATCGAGATGATCCAGTCCGTGGTGACGGGTAAGGCCGAGCCGGAAGCGGCGCTCAAGAAGGCTGCTGGCGAAGTCGAGGCGTTCAAGTAAGCTTTTGGGCACCTTGGGATCGCGGACGGCAACAGCCCGCGATCCCTCCCCTACAGCGCCGCGCGTCTTTTCGAGAGCCGCAAGGGAACGCTGTAACACTTTGAATTGCTGCATATTTTATCTCTAAATCGAATCCGATTTAAGGAATTTGCAGGAACGATGATCGAATGTGCGACGAAGGCCGCCGGTGGAGACAGATTTTTGGGACAGCTCTTTCTCAACAAAGTTCAGAAGTTCTATGGCGACTACGAAGTTCTGAAGGGCGTGCAGCTCGATGTGAAGAACGGCGAGTTCGTCGTCTTCGTCGGGCCCTCAGGCTGCGGCAAATCCACCCTGCTGCGCATGATCGCCGGTCTCGACGCGACGAGCGCGGGCGACATCGTCATCGATGGTATCAGGGTCAATGACCTGCCGCCGGTCAAGCGCGGCATCGCCATGGTGTTCCAGTCCTACGCGCTCTACCCGCACATGACGGTCTTCGAGAACATCGCCTTTCCGCTTCGCGTCGAAAAGATGGAGGAGGAAAAGCTCAAGGCCAAGGTGGAAAATGCAGCGCGCATCCTTCACCTCGAACAACGGCTGCAGCAGAAACCCGGCATGCTGTCCGGTGGCCAGCGCCAACGCGTGGCGATCGGCCGCGCCATCGTGCGCGAACCGAAGATATTCCTGTTCGACGAGCCGCTCTCCAACCTCGACGCAGCACTTCGCGCCGACATGCGCATCGAGCTTGCCAAGCTGCACAGGCAGTTGAAGGCGACGATGATCTATGTGACGCACGACCAGGTCGAGGCGATGACCATGGCCGACCGTATCGTCGTGCTGGATTCCGGCGATATCTCCCAGACGGGGGCGCCGCTGGAGCTTTATCACAAGCCCAGAAATCAGTTTGTCGCCGGCTTCATCGGCAATCCGAAAATGAATTTTCTCCCCGTGACCTGCAAAAGCGTTAGCGCCAATGGCGTCGAGGTGGAGTATCAGGGCCAGACAGCCCTGTTGCCGGTGACGCCGCGCGATAGCATGACCGGTAAGGCTTTGACGCTCGGCATCCGGCCGGAGCATATCCAGCTCGGCGGCGGCGATATCGTCTTTACCGTGACGCCGACGGTCATCGAGCGCCTCGGGGCCAATACGGTTGCTTACGCCTCGCTCAACGGCGAGGCCGAGAATTTCTGCGCCATGCTGCCCGGCAGCGTCGGCATCCGCGCGGACGCGCCGGTTGCAACCGGCATCAATGCCGTCGATTGCCACCTGTTCGACGAGGCGGGCGTGGCCTTCGAGCGGCGCGTGGAACTCACCGAAATCGATATGAACGTGATCAATCCAACGGCGGCCTGAACCGACTGGTTCTGTGTCGGCGGTTCGTCCTGCAGCGTCGAGTCAAGTGGCTATCGGACGCTAGGCAATTACGGCTGCCGGCCGGCACATATTACCCAGCCGGGGAATTTCACGAACCCCTATGTGCAGACCTTCCCCGGGGCGAGTTTTCCCGACCCGCGCTACTCGCCTATGCTGGAAAGCAATTCGTCGAGCTGCTCCAACTGCTCCGGCAATGCGGCCGCCGAGCCCTGTAGTGCTTCCTCAAGCGCCTCCTTGGACGGATAGACCTCGTGGAACTTCAGTAGTGTCCTTCCGCCTTGGTCCTCGAAGGTCACGGTCGTGATCGCGCCCTCTTCGCCCTCGTCGTTGGTCCAGACGATGCGCTCGTTCGGCACCGCCTCGAGATACTTGCCATAGAAGGCCATGGTGTCCGAACCGCCGGAGCCGAATTCCAGCCGATATTTGCCGCCGGTACGGACGTCCATATCGCACGATACGAGCGAAACGCCGGATACCGATTTTGGCACCCACCAGCGTTGGAACAGCTCGGGCTGGCTCCACGCCCTGTAAACCGTGCTCGGCGGCGCATTGAATGTCCGCGTTACGACAAGTTCGCGATCCCCTCTGCGCTCGACTGACGTGCGGTTCTGCGCACCACCTGCAATGTTAACTTGAGTCATCGCTTCCCTCCCGTTTCATTTCGCTGATGATTTCGTCCAATGCTTCGAAGCGGGCTTCGAAAAGCTTGCGATGCGCCTCGATCCATTCGGCCTCCGCCTTGAGGCCGCGTTTCCCGAGCTTGCAGGTTCTCACCCGTCCGACCTTCTGCGTGACGACGAGCCCCGCCCGCTCGAGAACCTGGACGTGCTTCTTCATGCCGGTCAGCGTCATCTGGAACTTATCCGCGAGACTGGTAATCGACGCGTCCCCTCGCCCAAGCTGATCGATGATCCCGCGGCGGGTCGCATCGGACAGCGCCGCAAACGAGAGATCGAGGGGAGGACTTAGATACTGAACCATCTAGTTCAGTGTTTAACCTGCTTGCGCAGGAAGCGCAAGTGTCCCGAAATTTTCATGCCGTAGACCGGTCATCCGAGGTCATGCGCCGCGGCGGCGGCAGCAAAAAATCGTCTGCGTGGGTCAAAAGCGGACCTGCGAGCCGCTGATGAACGAATGTCAGCATTCAACGCCTGCTCTCCGAAAGCAGTCCGCCGCGCGCACGTGTTCTGATACTCGTTGCTGATACCGATCCCTTCGGCGATCAGCCACTTCGCCCTCAACCCGAACCGGCTCCTACCAGACGAGGCCGCGGGCGGCGACCTCTTCGACGCGGGTCACGATGCCGCCCCGGTGGAAGACCATCGTGTCGAACAGGTTGGAAACCACGCAGGTGTGGTTCGGGATGATGAAGACCTTCTCGCCGATCTGCGGCCGGGGGCCGGTGCAATTCGACAGGTCGATGACGCCATGCTCTTCCGAGAGGCTGCTGATCCGTGCCTCGGGATAACCGACGATCAGTCCGTAATCGCTAAAACCCTGAAGATCCGATGTCAGAGCCTTCGAGCCGGCATCGATAACGGCGCGGTCGGCGTTTGGCCGCGACACGACGGTTGCCAGCACATGCATGGCGCAATCGTCCTCGGTGCAATGGCCCATGCGCACCATCTGGCGATCATTGTAGATATAGGTGCCGGCGCGGTGTTCCGTGGCCGAGGTGACGAGATGCGCCTCGAAAAGGCTCGGCGTTCCGCCATTGCTGACGATCGGGCAGTCAATGCCTTCCGATGTCAGCTGTTGCAGCGTTTCGGCGATGAAGGCTTCCACGGCGGCCGCCGATTGTGGCTTCGGGTAGGTCACGATGCCGCCGAACACCAGACCGTCGGCAGCGGCAATGCGCTTGGCGAGCGAGGCCGCCTCTCCTGATGTCTGCACGCCGCAGCGGCTGCCGCCCGTATCGCATTCGACCAGGACTGTCAGCGGCTTGTGGCCGGAGAAATGCGCTGCGAGCCCGTCGACCGTCACTTCGCTGTCGGCGACGACCTTGAGGGCCGAAATTCTGTCGTTCAACTTGGCCAGGCGCTCGAGTTTCTGTGGTCCCAGGATGTTGAAGGTGATGAGGATGTCCTCGAAGCCGGCAGCGGCAAAGACTTCGGCTTCCGTCACCTTCTGGCAATTGATGCCCTTGGCGCCGGCGGCAACCTGCGCGACGGCCAGGGCCGGGATCTTGTGGGTCTTGATATGCGGGCGAAAATTCAACCCGTGCTGATCCATATAGGATTGAACGCGGCTTATGTTCGCAGCCAGTCTGTCTTCGTCGATAACGGGACGCGGCGTCGAGAGATCGGCGATGCGGTCTCCTGCCTTGGCGACGACGGCAAACCTGGCATCAGGCATCTAGGCGGCTCCGCGTTCTGTTCCATGTGGATCGGCAACGATCGGCCATATGGTCTTCGGTGCCCGCTGGTACGGCGTCGTCGCCGGATTATTGGGATAGGGCGTTCCGGCAGAGCAGTAAAGGATTTCCGCCGCAATCTTCGAGAAGGAGGCGAAGAAGTGGTTGGTGGATTTGATCACCAGGATCTTCTGCCTGGCGGGATTGATGCCCATCACCGAAAACAGGCTCGGATCGAAGCTCTGGGCGCGAGTCGAGTTGAGGATGATGTCGATGCCGTTGAGGACGATATGTGCGGCATCGCCGAAAGGTGCGAGGCTCTCGCCGAACTGCATCTCGGCATTGTTCACCAGCTTGACGACCTTCACGGTGCCATCGATGGGATTGCCGGTGCCGGGCGCCGACTTGGCGCCGAAGCGCAGCGGAATTTCTGCCCCCTCGCCCGCTGCAAAACAAATCTGGACGGCCACCGGATCCCAGATGGTGCCGATCGCAGCACTGGTGACGCCGCGGGCCATGAGCTCCCCGAGAATGACAGTCGCATCGCCTGCCGTGCCGCCGCCCGGATTATCCCAGACGTCGGTAATGACAACAGGCCATGCGGTGGCGGTCATCGCGCGTGAGACGGCTTCCTTCTCGTCGATCTGCGGGACCATGAAGGTGCCGCGCTTCGAAAACAGCTCGAGGCCGAGTTCGCGCGCCAAAGCCGCGCCCTTTTCCGGCTTATTATCAGTCACGACAAGCAGCTTCGTTCCCATTTCAGGAACGTCGCCCACCATGAAGCCGTGGACCACCGAGATCGACAGGACGTCCGGATCATCCTTCTCGATCTGCATGATCTTGTCGACGAAGGAGCGCATGGGCTCGCGCGATGTCGGGAAGACGTCGATCATCTTGCAGTCGAACACCGACATAACAGGCTTGATCCGGCCTTCGAGCGTTTCGACAGCGATGCGCCAGAGGTCCTCGGCGCGGTCGACGAAGTCGGTATGCGGAAACTCCTTGAAATAGACCGCGAAATCGAGTGCGGCGACGCGTTTTGCCGTGAGATGGCTGTGCGGATCGAGTTCGGCGCAGATGAGCACATCAGGCCCGACGATCTGGCGGATGCGCGAGAGAAGATCGCCTTCCGTATCCTCGTATCCGGCCGCCACCATGGCGCCGTGCAGGCCCATGACAACCGCGTCGACAGGCATTGCCGCGCGGAGTTGACCGAGAATTTCGTCACGCAATTCCTCGTAGGTCGTCCGGTTGACGAGGCCTGCGGGGTCGGCCCAGGTGGCGGTTCCCTCAATCAGCTCCCAACCCTTTTCAGCAGTGACGCGCCTTCCGACGGTGATCGGCGCGGTGCAGAGCGTTGGCGTTTCGGGATGTTGGCCGGGCGGGGCATAAAGCGATGCTTCGAATGCGCGACGATCCACGCAGATCGGGGAAAAGGTGTTGGTCTCGGTCGCCAGTGCTGCCGTGAAAATGCGCAAGAAAGTGGCCTTCGTGTTGTCGGCCCTGCGTCAACCCATCGGGTTCGGCAGGTAGCCGGTGAAACCTGAGATTTTCCAGCGTCCTTGGTGAAGCCTGCAATAATAGAGCGTCTGCCATTGCATGACATCTCGGGTGCCGTCAGGCTTGGAAATGCCGCCGTCGAATTTCTTGCGGACGAGCGCCATGTCGCCTTCGATTTCGATGTCTTCCAGCGTCGTCGTGGTGAAGATCGCCGTGCGCGTATCTTCTGCGAAACTCTGTTGGGCGAAATCCTGCGCCTGCCTCAGCCATTCCTGGCGATAGGCAGACAGCGTCGGAAATGCGAGGCGCCAATTGTCGGGGCTGACTTCCTTTCGGCCATCGATGCCGATGAAGCCCTCTTCCACGAAATCACCAGCCACCATCGACCAATCGGCGGCGAGAAAGGCATCGATATCGCGCGGAACGAGCATTTCCCAGATGGCATGCCGGGCACTGTCGGAGGGGAAAGGGTTCTTGAAAGGATCGCGCATATTTGCCCCGGATTGAAATTCTTTTCATAAATCGCGTTTTTCACTGGTCAAATTCTGCTTTCTATGGTCATTTGTCAACTTATCAAGAAAATAATTTGCAAGGACTTCAGCATGCCTATCAAGCGCTATGGCACTGTTCAAACGGGCGCCGGCGGCAAGGCGCTGCCTTTCGCGCGTGCGGTCGAAGCCGACGGATGGCTGTATGTTTCCGGGCAGGTTGCGATGGAAGATGGTGAAATCATCGACGGCAACATCATTGCCCAGACCCACAAGACGATTGCCAATGTTCTGGCAATCCTCGATGAGGCCGGATACGGCGTCGAGGACGTCGTGCGCGTCGGCGTCTGGCTCGACGATCCGCGCGACTTCTGGACCTTCAATAAGATCTATCAGGAGTATTTCGGCGAACATCCGCCGGCGCGCGCCTGTGTGCAATCTTCGATGATGGTTGATTGCAAGGTTGAGATAGACTGCGTGGCCTATAAGAAGAAGGGCAAATAGAGAACCATTTGGGGGGACGGGCTTGGATATCTTTTCAACGCTGCAGGAAGACAAGAGCAGGCTCTCTCCCTCCGAGAACCGCATCGCGGAGATCATCGTCAACGATTTCGAGTTTGCCGTGAACGCCTCGATCATCGAGCTCGCGGAACGGGCGGAGGTTTCGCCGCCGACCGTCACACGCTTTTGCCGCCGGCTCGGTTGCGAAAGCTTTTCCGACTTCAAGGTGCAGCTCGCCCGGACCGCCCATATCGGCGTTCGCTATCTGAAACCGGAATCGAAAAGCACCGATCCGGCCGATGTTGCGCAGGATATCATCACCAAGGCCCAGAACGCGCTCTTTCTCCTGCACCGGTCGCTCGATCTTGCGGCGATTGAAGCCGCCGTTTCGCATATCGCCAAGGCCGATATGATCTATGCGTTCGGATCGGGCGGCAATTCGTCGATGATCGCCGACGAGCTCCAGAACCGGCTCTTCCGTCTCGGGCTTCGCATCACGGCAAGTTCCGACCACAGCATGCAGCTGATGATGGCTGCCGCGGCACGGCCGGGCGATGTCGTGATCGGCTCGTCCTTCTCGGGACGCAATACCGAGCTGGTGCGCGCCTTCGAGCTTGCCCGCCAGGCCAAGGTGAAGACGATCGCCCTGACGCAGTCGGCAAGCCCGGTTGCGAAGGCTGCCGAAATCGTCGTGCCGATCGACCTTCCCGAGGGCAATAACATCTATCGCCCGACCTCAACGCGCATCGCCTACATCGCGACGGTCGATATTCTGTCGAGCCTCGTCGCCTACGCCGTTCAGCCGAAGGCAACGACCACGCTTCGGCGTATCAAGCAGCAGCTTGTCATTCACCGTGACGGCGACGACCGGCAATTGCTTGGAGATTGAGACCCATGAGAATCCGGTTGTGAACGGGAGCGGCAGGAAATGACGCAGTCGATAGCCATTATTACGGGCGCTGCCGGCGATATCGGCGCGGCGATCGCCGCACGGCTTGCCGATGACCATGATATCGTGTTGCTCGCCGATATCGATGCTCCGGCTGCGGCTGCCGTGGCGTCGAGGCTCGGGCCGGACAATCGCTTCGTCGCCGTCGGATGCGATGTGACCAGCGAGACGAGCATTGCGGAATTGGCGAGACGCGCTGCGGAGGCCGGTGTGGTTCGAACCCTGGTCAACAATGCCGGTGCCGCCCGCGCGACCAGCCTGCACGAGACGACGCCCGAGATCTGGCGGGCGGACAATGCGCTCAACCTCGAGGCGGCATTTTTGTGTTTCCGCGCATTCGAGCCTATGCTGAAGGCCTCGAAGGGTTCCGTCGTCAACATCGCCTCGGTCAACGGCCTGCATGTCTTCGGACACCCGGCCTATAGCGTCGCCAAGGCCGGCCTTCTGCATTTCACCCGGCTGGTCGCCGTGGAATACGGCAAGTTCGGCATCCGGTCCAACGCCGTCGCACCCGGCACGGTGAAGACGCAGGCCTGGGAAGCACGCGCGGCAGCCAATCCGAATGTTTTCGAGGAAGCACGCCGCTGGTATCCGCTGCAGCGCGTCGTCGATCCCAAAGATGTTGCCAATGCCGTGGCCTTCCTTGCCGGCCCCCAGGCCGCAGCCATCACCGGCGTCTGCCTGCCTGTCGATTGCGGCCTCACGGCCGGCCAGGCCGAGCTCGCGCGAACCTTCTCGCAATCGGAACATTACTGAAACCTAGAGCGGTTCAACTTTTCATGGAAGCGCAGAACCGCTCTAACTTTTTGTTTTTACGCAATTCCGGACGAAAAACCGCTTCGCACTTTTCCTGGAATTGCTCTAGAGGAAGACGAGAGGAGCAGGTTGTGAAGCCGGCTTACTTCTGACCGATGACCGCATGAGCCGACTTTTTCCCGACGTCTTCCGCACTCCGGCGATCCGCGCCAGCATGATCGCCATTTTCACCTTCGGAATGGCGGGGGCGATGACCGCACCTTACCGTTCGGTCGTAGGTATCCGCGAATTGGGCTTGAGCGACGGTCTCTATTCGTTCCTGAGTTTCGTCTCGGCGGCGGTGAACGTCGTCATCAGCATTCTGCTCGGCAATCTCGCCGACCGGCTTGGCGAGTACCGGTCGACGATGATCGGCGCCTGCCTCTTCGGCATCGTCGGCTATGGCATGGTCTACGCCTTTCCCACAGCGGCTGTCTTCGTCATCAGCGGGTTGCTGCCCCTGCCGATCTACGGGGCGCTGAACTCGCTGCTGTTTGCGAATGCGCGCGCGGCGATGCACGGCATGAACCGAAGCGACATGGTGACGGCCAACTCGGGCGTGCGCGCCATGATCTCGCTGTCCTGGGTGCTGATCCCAGGGATAACCGGCCTGCTGCTGTCTGGCGCATCGAGCATGCTGCCGGCCTACCTCTTTGCCAGCATCTCATGCCTGCTCTGCCAGGGCATCATCGTCTTCGCCTTGCCGAAGCGCGCGGGAACGGAGATGGCGGCGGCTCATCATCTCAGCTATCTCGGCGCGCTTCGCCAAGTGGTTTCTCCGCGCATCTCGGCGCATATTTGCGGGGTGGCGCTCATCACCAGCACGCTGCATCTCAATGACGCCCTTCTGCCATTGATCGCCACTGGTGCGGCGCATGGCAGGTTGAGCGACGTCGGCATTCTCGTTGGCATTGTCGCATTGCTGGAAGTCGTCTTCATCGTCGTCTGGTCGCGGATCGCGCGCAAGGCCGGCCAGATGACGGCGCTTGCTGCCGGTACCATCATCTATGCCGTGTTCCTCAGTCTTCTCGGTTTTGCCTCTGAGCCGTGGCACCTCTATGCGCTCACTTTGCTTGCGGGCATGGGAGCGTCGGCGATCATCAGCATTCCGATCACTTATCTGCAGGATCTGATCGCCGACCGACCGGGGCTCGGCAGTGCACTGATCTCCGTCAATATCTTTGCCAGCGCCGGGATCGGCGCGCTGGTCTTTGCCGCCGGCACCTACGTGACAGGTTATTCGGGAACGGCCATCCTGAGCGCCGTCACCGGATTGGCGGGGATAGCGATCATCGGCCTCCTGCATAGAGGCAAAGCCCGCTAAAGCGCGTCGCGATCTTTCAGATTCGCTTGTCGCGCTTGGGGTCTTTGTTTTTACGCATGTCGTTGTCGCAAAACCGCGGCACAGTTTTGCGCGACATGCTTAGTCCAGGGACGTGACGAAGAATGTGGCTTTCATCGGTGTTCGTCTTGTGACAAGGGTGACGCACCATTTCTTTGAAGGCGACATGAAGGCAATTTCCGGCACGAATCTCGAGCAGGCCAAGTCTCACAACCGGCGTGTGGTGATCGAGGCTGTCCGCACGAACGGTCCCTTGTCGCGCGCAGCGATCGCCCGGATGACGGCGCTGACGGCCCAGACCGTGTCGAATATCGTCGAGGAACTGGAGAGATCGCACCTTCTCGTTCCGTCCGAGGCGCAGAAGCTGGCGCGCGGCCAGCCGATCATTCCCTACACCATCAATCCGCGCGGCGCCTATTCGATCGGCCTCGAACTTGGCCGCCAGCGCGCCAGCGGGGTCCTGACGGATCTCTCCGGCGCAGTTTGCGCGCGCATCGAGCGCCATGTCGAACATCCAGATCCGCAACGTGCCATGCCAGCTCTTCAGTCCATCGTCGAGGATCTTCAGCAGGCCTTCGTTTTCGATCGGAACCGGCTGCTCGGCGTCGGGATGGCCCTGCCCGGCCGCTATGCCGATGGCGGCACCACCTCTCTCAGCCCGCTGAACCTGCCCGGCTGGCAGGGTTTTCCTGTCGGGCATGAGCTGGAACAGAGGGTTAAGGTGCCGGTGCTCGTCGAAAACGATGCGACGGCAGCAGCGATCGGCGAGCGTCTTCACGGCGTCGCCCGCGGTTTGGGCAGCTTCGTCTATCTCTTCCTCGCCGGCGGAGGCGGCATCGGCGCCGGAATGTTCCTCGATGGTCACCTCTACAAGGGCAGCCGCAACAATGCCGGTGAGATCGGGCATATCATCGTCGAACCGCAAGGCAAGCTCTGCAGCTGCGGTAAGCGCGGCTGTCTGGATCGCTACATCTCGTTGACGGTCGCCTACGAATTCATGGGCATTGCCAACGCCGAGGAGCTTTCGCCCGATGATCTCGATGCGCTGATCGCCAAGGGCGGCGAAGGTCTCGACGCCTGGCTGGATCAGGCCGTCCAGCCGCTGCGGCAGACCGTCGACTTTCTGGAACTGGCCTTCGATCCGCAGACCATCGTGCTTGGAGGCAGCATTTCGACATCGCTGATGCTTCGGCTTGCCGAGCGGCTGGAGCCGCTGCACACCCCGATCGACCCCAACCAGAAGCGGACATTGCCCCGCGTCATGATCGGCATGACCGGCAAGGATACGGCGATCCTCGGCGCCGCCGCCCTGCCGATCTTTTCCGAAACCAATCCGCGCTTCGACGTCCTGCAAAAGCCGCTCGGCTAGAGCAATTCCAGCAAAAGTGCGTAGCGGTTTTGCGTCCGGAATTGCGTGAAAACAAAGAGATAGAGCAATTCCGTGATTCGGAGAAAAACGGAAAGGCTCTAGCACACCTCGTCACGGGAGATTGCCGAGGCCGGCGCCTCATCCGGCTGCCGGCAGCCTTGCATCTGCCTGCGGCGGGCGACGGACTAGAGGTCGCGCAAAGATGACCACGTTCCCGAGAAGCGTCAGCGCCAGGCCGATCAGGCCCAGACCGCTCCAGTGGTAGCCCTCGAAGACCGTCGACAACGACAGGGCGACGATCGGGAACAGGACGGTGGCATAGGCAGCGCGTGAGGAACCGATGCGGGACACCAGCATGAGGTAGGTGGTGAAGCCGATCACCGATCCGATCGCCGCGAGATAGAGCAGGGCGGCA
This sequence comes from Rhizobium sp. PRIMUS64, assembly GCF_023006465.1. Lineage (NCBI taxonomy): Bacteria > Pseudomonadati > Pseudomonadota > Alphaproteobacteria > Hyphomicrobiales > Rhizobiaceae > Rhizobium > Rhizobium sp. PRIMUS64. The sequence continues at coordinate 30,148 of NZ_JALBGX010000014.1, forward strand.
AGATAGGTGATGTTAGGCGGCGCCACGATCGGCGTTTGCGTCACGGCAATCAGGAGCAGGAGGACGATCGCGCCATAGGTCATGCCCCAGGCATTGGCGGTCAGCGGTGAGATTCCGGCCGCGCTGTTTCGACGCGACGCCATATTGCCCAGCGAGAAGAACAGCGTGCCAAGCGCTGCGAGCCCGATCCCTTGCAACGTGCCCATATCGAAATCGACGACAACGTCCTGTCCGAAAAGCAGGAGGAGGCCGATTGCTCCGAGCGCGGCTGCGAGAAGCGTGCGGCCTGTAATGCGGTCGCCGAAGAAGAGGCGCGCATTGACGGCATTGTAGATCGTTGCGAGCGAGAAGATCACGGAGATCAGCCCGGACGGGATAGAGGCGGCGGCGTTGTAGAAACAGATGAAATTGAGGCTGAACAGGCAGAGCGCCTGCGCAAGGATGAAAGGTTGATCGCGCAAGGCAGGGAGCTTGAGCCGCCGCATGACAGCCAGGATGGCGACGAGGATCACTGCTGCGACCGCAAATCTGTAAAAGACCGAGACCAAGACCGGCACGGGACCGACCTGCATCGCAATGGCGATCCAGGTCGTCCCCCATATGAGGACGGTTGCGATGAAGAGAGCGGCATTTGCCATGGAGTGATCCTCGTTTTCCCGACCAATAGGCGAACCGTGAGCACGCCTCTTGCAGATTCTTGCTATCAAATCGATTTGCCCGGACTTCCGGCTCGCCATGCGGGTCGTCCGCCGGTATTGTTCGCGCGGCATGGTCAGGTGTGGGGAAGAATTGGTGAAATATAGTCACCCCTCGGTTTTCGGGTTTTTGTCAGCATCTCCCACTGCGCGGATGTCACAGTCCATCGATTTGGGGTTCGGGCGATCAGCTGCCATCTGGAGCAATGCACACGACAGGATGAGCTATCAGCGGCCGAACGGTCATACGTTCAGTCTTTATCTCAAAGGCGGCGCCGGAACGCGTCGTCTAGATGGCAGCCCCGCCGCGCGCGGCCGTCCGGGAGTGCTGTGCATCATGCCACAGGAGCACTCGTCCGAATGGGAAATCACCGACTTCTCCCAATTCGTCCATCTGTATGTTCCCGACGACCAGATGCGGCGGATGTTTGCGGAGACGTTTGACCGCGATGCTCGGCTCATGGCTCTTCCCGAAGTGACCTTCGCAGATGCACCCGCCTTAGCGCGCACGCTTTGGCAGATGACGCAAGCGATGGTGGCGGGCGGTCATCTGCAGGCTGAAGAAGCGATGGCACAGACGATCAACGATTTCTTCGTCGATCCTCGTTATGGAGGGATGCGTCCCTGCGCGATCAGCGGCGGGCTCGCTCCTCATGTGCGGCGCCGGAGTCTGGAGTATATCGAGGCCCATCTCGGTGAGACAATCCGATTGCAGGATCTGGCGGCGATCGGGCAGCTCAGCGCCTTTCATTTTCAGCGGATGTTCCGGGCAAGTTATGGTGTGTCCCCACATGGCTGGGTGGCTCACCGGCGTGTCGAGCGCGCCAAATCGATGTTGTCAGGCATGGACCCAATAGCGCAGATCGCTTCGGCCTGCGGCTTCAGCAGCCAGAGCCACATGACACGGGCATTCAAGTTGGGCACAGGCGTCACACCCTCTGCCTATCGGCAACGACAGTGAAGCCCCTTCGCTCGACCGCCCTTCTCTTTTCCGAAACCAATCCGCGCTTCGACGTCCTGCAAAAGCCGCTCGGCTAAACCGAGGGCTCTTCGGCCTTCCCGGGCCTCACTTCACCGCGATGACGACCTTGCCCTTAACGCGGCCTGTCTCCACATAGTCGAGCGCCTCGTTGGTCTTCTCGAATTGGAAGGACCGGTCGATGACGGGGCGGATGGCGCCCGCCTCGATCAGCGAGGTGATCTTGCCGAGCTGCGCGCCGTTTGCCGTCATGAAGAGGAAGGAATAGCCGACCCCCCGGCGTTTCGATTTCCGCCGGATGCCCAAACTCAAGAAGCGCATGACCTGCCGCAGCAGCCAGCCAAAGCCGTTTTCCCTGGCGAAATCGGGATCGGGCGGACCTGATATCGAGATCAGCTTGCCGCCGGGCTTCAGGACGGCGAGCGATTTCTCCAGCGTATCCTTGCCGAGGCTGTTCAGCACAACGTCATAGCCCTTCAGCACCTTTTCGAAGTCGTCCTTCTTGTAGTCGACCACCACGTCGGCGCCGAGGCTTTTCACCAGATCAATATTTGCCGTGCTCACGGTCGTCGCCACATGGGCGCCGAGATGTTTGGCAAGCTGGATCGCAATGGTGCCGACGCCGCCGGAGCCCGCATGGATCAGCACCCTCTGCCCCTTCTGCAGCTTGGCGCGCTCGACCAGGGCCTGCCATGCGGTCAGCGCCACAAGTGGAATGGATGCGGCTTCTTCCATGCTGAGATTGGCGGGTTTCAACGCGACATCGCCAGCGTCGATGGCGATATACTCGGCGAAGGTGCCGATGCGATCCTGGCCGGGACGCGCATAGACCGCGTCGCCGGGTTTGAACTGCCGGACATTGGCGCCCACCCGAACCACGACGCCAGCAACATCATTGCCGAGCACCAATGGAAGCCGGTAAGGCAGGATCAGCTTGAACTCTCCGTCCCGGATCTTGGCATCCAGCGGGTTCACGCTGGCGGCATGGATCTCGACCATGACGTCATTCTCGCGCAGCTGCGGTTCAGGGCTCTGGCCGAGCCTGAGGGCGCCGCCCTTCTTGTAGCGATCGATCAGGAATGCTTTCATGGGACGAACTTTCGTTTCTGTGGTGTGCCGGAAATGCGGTAAGGCAGGCTCAACCGGGAAGTTTGTTGAATTTCCGGAGGCTCTTGTCGACGAAGGACTCGGGCAGGAAGCGGCGGATGAAGCGGACCTGTCCTGCCGCCTTTCCGGCAGTATAGCGTCTCTTGGGCGATGGCGCATTGGCGGCCCTGACGACGGTTGCGGCGACCACCTCGGGCGCATCTCCTTTTGAGACGATCTCGCGCATCAGCTTCTCCGCAACGGCGCGCACTGCATCATAGACGGCAAGCGGCCGGTCGGGGCGCGTGATGTTCTCTTCGAACGAGGTGCGGGTGATACCCGGTTCGACCAGCACGACGCGGATGCCCTGTGTCCGCACTTCATGGTCGAGGGATTCCGAATACCCTTCGATCGCGTGTTTGGTCGCTGCGTAGAGTGCGTTGAAGGGCGCCGGGATCAGCCCAAGGATCGAGCTCAGGTTGACGATCCGGCCGCTACGCTGCCGCCGCATCACCGGCAGTACTGCATTGGTCATGCGCATCGTGCCGAAGACGTTGACGTCGAATACGGCTTTGGCCTGCGCCGTCGTCGATTCCTCGGCGCCGCCGAGCAGGCCGATCCCGGCATTGTTGACCAGAAGATCGATCCGTCCCGTGCGCTTCAGAATCTCGTCGACGACGCTCTGCACGGATTGATCGTCGATGACGTCGCAGACCAGCATGGTGATCCCATCGGCGGTGTCGGCCATCGGCTTTCGGCTGGTGCCGAACACCCGGTAACCGTCGCGCCGCAGCGCCTTCGCCGTCACCAGCCCGATGCCGGAGGAAGCCCCGGTGACCAGGGCAATGCCGCGTTCTCTCTTGCTCATTGACGTCTGCCTTCGTTTTTGTCGTGGAATATCTATGCGCATTCTGTTACTATCAAATCGATAGCAAGTCACTACTAAAAAGATATCGACATGAAGAATCTTTCGGAACAGCCCTGCCTGATCGCCCGTAGCCTGGCGCTCGTCGGTGATGCGTGGAGCATGCTGATCATGCGCGACGCCCATGCGGGGCTGACCCGCTTCGATGAATTTCGCAAAAGCCTCGGCATCGTCCCGACAATGCTGACGGGGCGGCTGTCATCGCTGACCGAGGAAGGATTGCTGGAAAAGCGTCGCTATTCCGAGCGTCCGCCGCGCGACGAATATGTGCTGACGGAAGCCGGCCGCGACTTTCTGCCGGTGCTGTTTGCAATCGGCGCCTGGGGCCGCAAGTACCGCGGCGGCGGCGACGTCACCCGTTTCTTCGACGCCGAGACTGGTACGGAAATCGATCCCGTCACCATCGACCGCGCGACCGGCGCACCGATTGGAACACGTCCTATTCGTATCGCCGCACCCGAATGTCAACCGCCCGCGGCAGATGAAGCGGCCACCTGACAACTCGCCTTGAAGCCGATGTCAGTATCCCCCGCCATCACCGCCTCCGGCGATGGCAAGGGTGATCCTCAAATAAAGCCCGCGGCGCCAATCCGAGTGCTACGACTGCTGCAGTCCGTAGAGCAGCGGCATCAGTCCTGCGAGCGCCCTGAAACGCTCCCACGACTTGGATGACGGCTTTGTCCAGCCCGTTTCGGCCAGTGCGGAAAGGCGCGGGAATACGAGGCGGTCGAAAACAGCGCGATCCGTCATCGGCTCGGACCAGATGCAGGCCTGGATGCCCAGGAGTTTCTGTTTCTGGATCGCCGTCCAGCCACCGATGGGATCGAAATTGTAGAGCTTCTCGGCATCCGAAGTCCCTGCCCAGCTGGCGCCGGGCTCGTCCCAGTCGGGCCTGAGCGCCATGTCGAGGTAGTAGACCTGTCCGGGGCAGACGACGATTTGGTAGCCGCGCTCGGCAAGTTCGGCCGAGACCTCGACATTGCGCCAACTGCAGAGATAGCTCTTCGATTTGTCGATGACATCGCCGTGGGCAGCCTCTTCCCAGCCGCCGGTGATGCAGCCTTTGCTCGCAAGGAAGCGCTGGACGCGGCTCAGGAACTCCGCCTGCAGGATGGCGGCACCCGAGCCGTGGATGTCGTCGGCGCCATGGGTATTGGTCACGACGTTCAGCCGTTTGGCATGCGCATCGGCAACCTCGTTGCCGGCCACGCTGCGCAGGCGCTCGAGCGCTTCCGGCGAGCCGGACCACGCGCCAAGCGGAACTTCGTCGGCGCCGAGATGGATGATCTTGAACGGAAAGAGTTCGATGAGCTCGGAGAGGATCGTCTCGATGATCTCATAGGTCTTCTCGCGGGCCGGATTGATGCAATTGTCGGGAAAGCCCTGAACCGAATAATAGCTGCCGACCTCGGCCGGATCGCGCAGCTCCGGTATCGCCTGCAGCATGGCGTAGCAATGGCCGGGGACATCGATCTCCGGCACGATCTCCACGCCGAAGCTCTTGCCATGGGCGACGATCTCGCGGATGGCGGCCTTGGTGTAATAACCGCCGGTGCGGGCCGGGCTCGAACCGAGCAGCGGCGGAACGGCCAGACCGTGGCCGCGCCAGGCGCCGACCGCGGTCAGATCAGGATAGGCGTCGATCTCGACGCGCCATGCTTCGTCGTCGGAAAGGTGCCAGTGGAAGCGGTTGAGCTTGTTCCAGGCAAGCACCGCCAACAGCTTCTTGACCTCGGCGGCGCCGTAGAACTGGCGGGCGACATCGAGATGCAGCCCGCGCCAACCCATCGACGGCTCATCGACGATCTCGCCGGCGGCCGGAAACTGGAAGACCTCGGGATGCAGCCTTGCACCGCGCCAGATCTGGCCGAGCGTGACGAGACCGTAGAGGAAGCCGGTCCGGCTGCTTGCCTCGATCGTGATCGCCTCACCCTCGAAGCTCAGCCGATAGGCCTCCGGCTCGAACCCGGCGGCATCCTTCAGGGCAACCGGAACCGCGCCTTCCGCCTCGCTCCGTACGATGCCCTCGACGGCAAAGAGATGCTCGACCAGCGCTGCGAAGTTTTGTGCTGCCGCCTCCCCTTCAGCGCTCTGCGCCTGCGGCGCAAAACCGGCCGGCAGCGGCCGGCGGGAAGTGACCGACACATGGTTCGGCCAGGGGATGATCGACACCTGAACGGGCGCATTGACGGGAACCGGATAGATCTCGGCGCCACGCTTCAGCGGCGCATTGCTGACCGAAGATCGCGTCGGCTCTATGGTGAGGACGATCGTGCTGCCATCGGAAAGCGCGAGATAGCCGCTCGTCGCGCCGTCCGTCCAGTGGCGGAACTGCCAGCTCAACGCGTAGACCGAAATCGTCCACGTCTCGCCGGCGCCGAGAACGAAATTGGCCGGCGGCTGGAATTCGGTGAAATTCGAGAGCCGTTGTGAGACCGTCGCGCCTTCGACGCGACCCGCCGGATCGACACGGCCCGGGCCGCTCACGCAGAGGGAGAAATTCGAAAGCGGCTCGGTGCCGAGGTTCTTGAGGCGCAGGACATAGGAAAACTCCTTACCATCAGCAGGCGGATTCCAAAGGGTTTCAAGCCGCAGGGCTTTCGGTCGCGAAATGGACATGGTCACTCTTCCTTCTGAAGATCAGGTCTTGAGCATTCCGGCGTAAATGCCGGGAGCGGAATTGGGGATAGGCATGGCCCCGACGGCCTTTTCGTAAAAGGCAGAAGGGCCGACGTCACCGATGATCGCATAGGCATAGCCCATCGCTTTCAGGTCGTTCAGGCTGGCAAACAGCAATGCCCGGCCGATGCCGAGCCCGCGAAGGCTTTCGTCGACGCCGGTCGGTCCGAAGAAGCCGCGCGCCGTCGCTTCATGGCAGGCAAAACCGACGAGCTTCTGTTCGCGCGTGGCGATGAAGCAGGTCGGCGGCAGGCGGGTCATCGCGACGGATGCCTCGCTCGCCCATCCCTCACCGAACTGTTCTGCGATCCAGCTGATGATCAGCCGGAATTCCGGCGGCAGGGCCCGGCGGATCGTCACACCCTCGCGGGCCATTCGCTCGGGCGATTGCGTATCTTGCGGCAGGGTGGAGAGGTTGACCAGATAGTCCACTTTGCCATCCTTCAGCCGGAAACGCCGAGCGCGCGTATGAAATGATTGGAGCCGACCTGCTCGACGACAGTCGATTCCGGACGGCTGAGCGAGCGTACCTTTTCTGCTTGTTCGAGGAAACGCGCGCTTCCGCCCGTCACGAACGGCCGGCTGCCATCTGGAACGGCTGAAAGCAGCAATCTTGTATAGGGATGGCGCGGATCGGACAGAACCGCATCGGTGTCGCCCCATTCGACCATCTGGCCGGCGAACATGACGACGATCTCTTCGGCCACATGTGCGGCCGTTGCAATGTCGTGCGTGATATAGAGCATGGCGAGCTCATTCTCGCATTTCACTTTCGCGAGCAGGTCGAGAATGTCCTTGCGGATGGAGACATCAAGCATCGAGGTCGGCTCATCGGCGACCAGCACGCTCGGCGCGACGGCCAGTGCCCGAGCGATATTCACACGCTGCCGCTGCCCGCCCGAGAGTTCATGCGGGAATTTCTGCCTGGTCACATCGGGCTCCAGCCCGACGCTTGCCAGCAGGCGGGCAATCTCTTCGGCAAGGTCCGCCCTGGAGCCGCTCTGCCGATGCAATTGCAGTGGCCGCGCCAGATGATGGCTGACCGTGAAGGCTGGGTTGAGCGACGAGAACGGATCCTGGAAGACCATCTGCACCTCCCTGCGGTACTGATGCTCATCCTTCGCCTCGCCGCGGGCGGTCAGATCCTGCCCGCGGAAAAACAGCCTGCCGCCCGTCGGTTTGTCCAAGCGGGCGATGATGCGGGCGCAGGTCGTCTTGCCGCAGCCGGATTCGCCGACCAGCGCCAATGCCCGCCCGGGAAAGAGCGAGAAGGACACACCTTTCAGCGCATGTACCGGGCCGAAATTACGCTTGATGGCTTCGAGCCGGATCACCGCGTCGGCGACAACAGGATTTGCCTCCGCTTTCATGCCAAGACTCCCAATAGATGCGGATTGCCCGGAAGCTGCGGAATGGCATTCCAAAGCTTGCGGGTATAATCGTGCCGCGGCGCTTGAGCGACTTGGCGCACGTCGCCCACTTCGACGAGTTCGCCCTTCAGCATCACCCCGATGCGCTGGCAGAGCTGCGCCATCAGATGCAGGTCATGGGTGATGAAGAGCACCGAAAAACCATAGGTCCGCTGCAGATCGACGACCTGCTCGAGAATCTCCCGCTGCACGACCACGTCGAGAGCCGTCGTCGGTTCGTCCATGATGATAAGCTCGGGTCTCAGCGCCAGGCAGATCGCGATGACGATGCGCTGGCGCATGCCGCCGGAGAACTGGTGCGGGTAATCGCCGATGCGATGTGTGGGGATGCCGACGAGGCGGAACATCTCCTCGCCGCGAGCCCTTGATTCCTCATGCGAGCAACCGGTGTGTCGGCGCAGAACGTCATGGAACTGCGCCTCGACCCGCATCAGCGGATTGAGCGAATTCATCGCGCTCTGGAAGACCATGCCGATGCGCTTCCAGCGGATTTTCTGCAACTCGCGTTCGGGCAGCCTCAGGAGATCCTGTCCGTCCAGCCGGATGCTGCCGCCGCTGATCCAGGCAGGCGCCTTGGAAAGACGCGTGATGGCATAGGCAATCGTGCTCTTGCCGCAGCCGGATTCACCGGCTAGCCCGAAGATCTCGCCGCGGCCTATATTGAAGGAGACGTCCTTGACGGCCCGGAACTCTCCCTTATCGATGAGGTAATCGACATTGAGTTTTTCGATTTCCAGAAGATTGTCGCTCATCGGCCAAGCTCCAGTTCCCTGTTGCGAGCGCGGGTGAGGCGGAACCAGCGCGTCAGCGCCGGGCCGGAGCGCAGCTGCGGATTGGCGATCTCGTCGAAGGTGAAATTCAAAAGAGCAAGGCCTAGCCCCGTCAGCGCGATGCCGACTGCCGGCACCCCGATGTCCCACCATGCGCCGACCATGATCGCCGAGGAATTCTGGGCATTGTAGAGCATCGTGCCCCAGGAGACCTTCAGCGGATCGCCAAAGCCCAGATATTCGAGCGTCGTCTGGGCAACGATGGCGTAGATGATGCTGCCGACGAGGTTGATGCCGATCAGCGTCGTCAGGTTCGGCAGGATTTCCACGAAGATGATGCGCCAGGCCGGCTCTCCGATCATCTTGGAGGCTGTGACGAAGTCACGATTGCGAAGCGCCATCGTCTGCGAGCGTGTCATGCGGGCGCCCCAGGGCCAGGAGGTCAGCGCGATGATCGCCATGATCGTCATCGGCCCCACCGTCCCGGCGAAGGAGGCGAGCAGGATCAGCAGCGGCATGTTGGGGACAACAAGCACGGCATTGGTCGCAAGATCGAGCACCGCATCGGTCCTGCCTCCGGTATAACCGGCGACGAGGCCGATGGCCGTGCCGAGAACGGTGATGGCAATGCCCGTGGCAAAACCGACGGAGAGAGAGCTACGTGCGCCCCAGGCGAACTGGCGATAGACATCCCGCCCCATCTTCGTCGTGCCCATGACATGTTCGATCGACGGCGGTTGATGCGAGCGCCCGACACGCGCTCCGGGCTCGCCGGGCGCAACGATCGGCGCAAACAGCGCCATCAGCCACAGAGCCACAATGATGATGAGGCCGGCCAGCGCTTTCTTCTGCCTGAGGATGGGCCGCAGCGTAAAGCTCATCATACGGCCTCCCGCAATCTGGGATCGACGAGCCCGTAGATGATGTCGACGAGGAAGTTGGCGCCCAGCGTCGCGAGCGTCATCAGCAGCAACTGTCCCTGGATGACAGGATAATCGCGGGCGATGCTCGCAGTATAAAGCGTCAGTCCCAACCCCGGATAGTTGAAGACGATCTCGGTGACGATCGAGCCGCCGAAGATGGCGCCGAGCATCAGCGCCAGGTTGGTCAGAACAGGAAGCATGGCATTGCGTGCGCCGTAGCCGAACATGACGGTGAGGTGGCTGAGCCCCTTGGCGCGCGCCATGGTTACATAGTCCTCGCCGAGTACCGAGATCATCGACGAGCGCATCGTCGTCTGGAATTCGCCGATCAGAAACGGCGAAAGCGTCAGGACCGGCAGGATCGCATGGGCGAACACGCTGCCAATGAAGGTGAAATCGAAGGCGGGATCGAGGTTGGGATCATAGGCATATCCCACCGGAAACCAGCGCAGTGAGACCGCGAAGACGAAAAGTGTCGTCAGCGCCACGATGACAGGCGGCACCGAAATCATGATCACGGAAAGTGGCGAGACGATCGTGTCGAAGCGTCCGCCGCGACGCCAGGCCGAGATCGCGCCGAGCACGACACCGACGCAGAGCGAAAAGATGATCGCGGTGGTGACAAGGAAGACTGTCCAGAGCGTCGAACGGCCAAGAACCTGGACGACCGTCTGGGGGTAATATTTGACCGAGACGCCGAGATCGAGGGTCGCCAACCCCTTCACGTAATCGACGAACTGCCAGAGCATCGGCTGGTCGACCGCGCCGAAGCGCGCCTTGATCGCCTCGACGGCGGCAGGTGTTGCCCGCGGGCCGAGCTGGGCGACCATGGCATCGACAGGACTCCCCGGCATGAGCCGGGGAAGAATGAAGTTCATGACGATGGCGAACGCCAGGGCGACCGCATAGACGCCGAGGCGCCGGCTCGAAACGCGCATTTCCGTTCCCTCGCGAGGCTTATTGGACCGGCTTGAGGCGCAGCAGATGCATCAGGCGCATGCGGTTGTTGTCATGATCCTCCGGATTCATGACGGGATCCTTGTCGGTGACCCAGCCGGTGAAGCGCTTGCTGGAGAACTGATACCAGGTCGGCCCGTTGAATACCGGCACGACAGGGAAGTCGTCGGCAATCAGCAACTGGATGTCGTTGAAGATCTTCTTGTGATCGTCCTCCGACGTCGCCTTCAGATACTGATCGAAAAGCGCGTCCAGCTTCGGGTTCGAATAGCGCGAGGGCGCGCCGGTGATGCGCCCGCCGTAAGCGGTCGACAGGCTCTGGTAATAGCCGCGGAATGGCGTTGCCCCGTCGGCGCGGGAGTTCATGACGACCTCGAAGCTGCCATCGATGATCTGCTTGCGCCATTGTTCATATTCCGGCGTGGCAACGGACGCGTTGATGCCGGCTGCACGCAGGCCTTCGACCGCAATCTGGACCGCATCGATCCAGTCCGTCCAGCCGTTCGGAACGATGATCGGGAAGGCAATCGGCTTGCCGCTCGGCGTGGTGCGGAAGCCGTCGGCACCCTTCTTGTAGCCGGCATCGTCGAGAATCTTGTTGGCCTTCTCGGTATCGAAGCCCATGAAGGCGTCCTTGTCGCCTTCGGCGCCCTTGTTGCGCCAGGTCTCAAAACGCGGCGGCAGGCCGGTCGCATGCACGTTGACGACAGGATAGCCGAAGCCGGCAATATCGACCATCGACGCGCGGTCCATGGCGAGGCTGAAGGCATGGCGGAAGTTCAGATCCTTGTAGGCCTCGAGGTTGCCTTCATTGCCGCTCTTGAAGTTCATCTGGAAGGCGACGGTTTCGGCCGGCGGCTGCCAATAGCCGTTATGGTCGGGATCGAGCGCGACGAAGGTCTTGTCGATCTGCGGAATGAAGGATCCGATCCAGTCCATGTTGCCTTCCGGCAGGATGGCAAGCATCTGGTCGTTGCCCGAGATCTGCGGCAGCCTGAGGCAATCGACATGCAGCGAGGCGGCATCCCAATAGTTCGGGTTGCGGCACTGCTCATAGACCTGCGGCGTGAAACGGCGCAACTCGGTCATCGGGCCGGAACCGACCGGCTTCTCGTTCTTGAAGGCGACCGGATCGGAAATGTCCTTCCAGATATGCTCGGGAACGACGGCGAGGTCTGCAAGCGTTTCCGGAAAATCGGAATTCACGGCCTTGAGATCGATCCTGACCTCGGTCGCCGACGGCGCCTCGACGGAGGCAATGGTCTCGCCGACGCCGACAGTGTCGAGCGCGGGGTTCTTCAGCATGAGATCGATCGTGTATTTTACGTCGGCCGACGTCAGCGGCTGGCCGTCGGACCACTTCAGACCGGGCCGCAGCGTATAGGTGACCGATTTCATATCACCGGAGAATTTATAGTCGGTCGCCAGGCGAAACACCGGCTTGCCGCCATCCTCTGCATTGAAGATGACGAGGGGCTCGTAGATGAAATCCATCGTGCTCTGCCGGCGGCCGGCAAGGTCGAACGGATTGAAGTTCTGAACCCAGCTGCTCTGCTCCTCGATATGCATCGTCAGCACCGACTCTGCGGCTGCACCCCCCGCCCCAAAAACGACGAGCGCCGTCAGAGCGGTTGCCGCCGCGAAGCCAGCGCGCATGGAATTGTTGCGGATTGCACTCTTGCTCAATCTCATTCCATCGTTCCCCTTGTTGCTTATTTTTGAAGTCAATCAAATTGATTTAATATTGATAGTCAGTTTCCTGCCGACACGTCAATTGCCGATCTCAAACTTTTTGCAACAGCCTCCGAGCCGCTTATCTGCGTTGTTTTGTAAGGATAATTCCGGCGTTAATAATTAATGTACCTTTAAGTACCATAATTATTTCAACGATGGCGAATCGACCTTCTCGAACATTGGTCGATAAGCATGAGGCTGCTCGCCACGGCCGGGATGTTCCCCGGGATGCCACACATTCAACTTCTAAGAGCGGGTCGAATTTCCCATGACGAGCATCAATACGAACAATTCAGCGATGTCTGCCCTTCAGACGCTGCGCAACATCAACTCCAGTCTCGAAACAACACAGAATAGTGTTTCTACCGGCTATCGGGTCGACACCGCATCCGACAATGCCGCCTACTGGTCGATCGCAACCACGATGCGGTCCGACAACAAGGCGCTCTCCGCCGTGTCCGACGCGCTCGGCCTTGGCGCAGCAAAGGTCGATACTGCTTATACGGCCATGGACAATGCGATCGACGTTGTCGACGAGATCAAATCCAAGCTTGTCGCAGCGACCGAGGACGGTGTCGACAAGTCCAAGGTCCAGGAAGAAATCAGCCAGCTTCAGGAACAACTGCTGAGCATTGCCCAGTCGGCGTCGTTCTCCGGTGAGAACTGGGTCGCGGGCGCGGATGGCACGAAAAGTGTCGTATCGTCCTTCGTTCGCGACGGCTCCGGCGCCGTTTCCGTTAAAATGACGGAATACGCTCTGGATACCAGCTCCACCGGCAATGTGTTGTTCGGCATGAGCAGCGGGACGATCGATACCGCGTCCGGCATCCTCGGAACGGTTGATGCAAACGGCGATTCCGTCTATTCGCTTGATATCACCGACTTCACCACCGGTCAGATCCAGTCGGCGCTGTCGACCATCGAATCCGCACTGTCGGCAATGACCTCTGCCGGTGCGCAACTAGGTTCGATCTCGACGCGCATCGATCTGCAGGAAGATTTCGTCAGTGCACTTTCCGATTCGATCGACTCGGGTGTGGGCCGGCTGGTCGACGCCGACATGGAGGAGGAGTCGAGCAAACTGTCTGCCTTGCAAACACAACAGCAGCTTGCGATCCAGTCGCTATCGATCGCGAATTCGTCGTCGCAGAATATCCTGTCGCTCTTCCGCAGCTAAGCGCCTGATATATAGGACGCTCGGAGCAAATCCGTTGATCACGCGATCGAGCCTGGCCTACCGGTCAGGCTCGATCGCGTTCGCAAATTTGTGCTGGCGGGTCCCTATCCCTCCTGTCCTCATCCGAACTATGGTGTCGCGATCGGCGAAATCGCGGTTCACTTCCGAGCCATGCTGTCCGTCGTCTCGATCGCAACCACGATCGGCCTTAGTCTTCGCACCCCAGGGCGGAGAACGCAGCGCGCGGGATCATCGCATGTCGGAACGACTTCAATCTGCCCGTCCTGATGAAACGCCCGCCATCGTCTGGCTCGGCTTCATGGCGATGTGCGTCGGCATGTTCATGGCGATCCTCGACGTCCAGGTGGTGGCGACATCTCTGCCGACCATCCAGTCAGCGCTGGGCATCGATCCGGATCAGATGAGCTGGATACAGACCGCCTATCTCATCGCCGAGGTGGTCGCGATCCCGCTCACCGGCTTCTTGACCCGGCTGTTGACGATGCGATGGCTTTTCGTCGTCGCCATCAGCCTGTTCGTCGCCGCCTCCGCCGGCTGTGCGGCCAGCGGCAGCTTCGGCGAGTTGGTGGCCTGGCGGGTGCTTCAGGGTTTTTCCGGCGGAACGCTGATCCCATCGGTATTTTCAGCCGTGTTCATCCTCTTTCCGAACGAGCGGCAGGCGCTTGCGACGACGATCGCCGGCGTGCTTGCGGTGCTTGCTCCAACCGTCGGACCGATCGTCGGCGGATGGCTGACGCAGACCTATTCCTGGCACTGGCTGTTCCTGATCAACATCATCCCCGGTATCGTCTCGGCAATCCTGGCCGCACGGTCCCTGCCGCGGCAGGCGACCGATCCGTCCGAACTGAGGCATCTCGATGGTCTGTCGCTCCTGCTGATGGCGACCGCGCTGACGACTTTGGAACTCAGCCTGAAGGAGGCGCCGACGAGCGGCTGGATCTCGGCCTATGTGCTCAGCCTGCTCACCGTCTGCCTTGCTTCGGGAGGCGTCTTCGTCTGGCGAACGCTGCGCCGAGGCAGGCCGATCGTCGATCTCGGCAATTTCGGCGATCGGAACTTTCTCGTCGGATCGGTTCTGAGCTTCGTGCTCGGCATCGGCCTCTTTGGCTCGGTCTATCTCATGCCGGTCTTCCTCGCTTTCATCAGGGGGCATGACGCGCTTGAGATCGGCATGACGATGCTGGTCACCGGCATCGCGCAGTTGGTGACGGCGCCGATCGCGGTCGCGCTGGAGAAGCGCATGGATGCGCGGCTGCTGTCGGCGGCCGGTTTCGCGCTCTTTGCGATCGGCGTCGGGATGAGCGCGTTTCAGGATCCTCGCACGGATTATGACGCGATGTTCTGGCCGCAGGTCGTGCGCGGCGTCGCCATCATGTTCTGCCTGCTGCCGCCGACGCGGCTGGCGCTCGGCACACTTCCGCCAGATCGCATTCCCGATGCCAGTGGACTTTTCAACCTGATGCGCAATCTCGGCGGGGCGATCGGCATCGCGCTGATCGACACCATCATCTACACGCGCTCGGAACCGCTGGGACAGGCCCTGTGGACCCGTCTTCAAGCCGGCGACATCGAGGCTGGGACATTCGTCGGCGCGCCTCCGCAGACCATATCGGCACATAGCGGCAGCTTCGATGCCGATACCATGGCGCTGCTCGATCCGCTGGTCCAGACCGCGGCTAGCGTCCAGGCGATCAACGAAGCCTGGATGATCGTCGCTATCCTGACCGGCTGCGCCCTGCTCTCAGTGCCCTTCGCCGGGCGACCGGCCTCAACGTGAAAACCATGGTGACAAGTTGCCGATCTTCCGATCTCCGGTAAGATTTCTCTCAATCATTTTGCGTCATCTTCCAGTTCCCTTCTGAAGCCAATCGACGAGATCTCAATGGCCACGGACCTTACGCGCAGTTTTCAAATGCCCCGACGCGAAGAGCTTGGCCTCTTCACGATCAGCAACGGATCCGGCCTGTCGATAGCGGCCCTGCCGAACGGCACGCTGTTTGCCATCGAATATGCCGACGACAAGGGATCGGTGCAGATCAACCAGATCCAGGGCTCGCCGCTCACCGGCGGCATCGGACGGCTGTATCTGCGCATCGGCGGTGCGGCACCTGATGTCGTCGAGATTGTCGGGCCTCGCGCTAATGGCAGCTTCGGGCACGATACGACGAGCTTCTCCTGGAGCGGCAAGAGAGGCGATATCGGCTACACCGTCCGCCTCGAGCTTCATCCCTCCGAAACGGCCTGGTTCTGGCGTGTCTCCATCCGCCATCTGAAGGATGGAGCGCTGCCGGTGGATCTGGTACTGATCCAGGACGTCGGTCTCGGCGACCGCGGCTTCCTGATGAACAGCGAAGCCTATGCATCGCAATATGTCGATCACCATATCACCGATCATGAGACATTCGGCCCGGTCGTGATGAACCGGCAAAATCTCAAGCAGTCGGGTGCCCGCAACCCCTGGCTCGTGCAAGGCTGCCGCGATGGGGCGGCTGCCTATGCCACGGATGCCATTCAGCTGGTGCAGGCGAAGGACCGCCTCGACGATCGGCTGGTCGGCCCTTTCGGCACCAGCCTCCCGAGCAAACGGCGGCAGCAAGAGACGGCGTGTCCCGCCATCCAGTCGAAATCGCTCTCCGTGCCGGCAAGCGGTGTGACCGCGACCTTCTTTGCCGTCTTCGCCGCCGATCATCCCGAAGCGTCGAGCGATGCCGACCTTTCACGACTTGACGCGCTTGCGGCGACCAACAGTGCGGCTGCCGATATCGAGGAGGTCACGCCGGTCCGCAGCCTGCTTCAGGATGCTGCCTTGCTGAAGGCCGAGGCGCTGGACAAAAAGGCGATCAGCCAGCTCTATCCGGAGCGGAGCCTGGAAGAGCGCGTCGACGGAAAGCTTCTTTCGTTTTTCGTGTCGGACGGCGTTTTGAACCGTCATGTGGTCCTGCGCGACAAGGAGCTCATCGTGGCGCGCCGTCACGGCGCGATCGTTAGAAGCGGTGAGAATATGCTGCTCGACGATGCGACGCTTGCCGCGACCTGCTGGATGCAGGGCATTTTTGCGGCGCAGCTGACGATCGGCAATACGTCTTTTCACAAGCTCTTTTCCGTCTCCCGTGACCCCTACAATCTGACGCGCGCCGGCGGGCTGCGCATCATGGCGGATGTCGGCGCCGGCTGGCAGCCTCTGGCGGTGCCGTCGGCTTTCGAAATGGGACTCAGCGATTGCCGTTGGATCTATCGCCTCTCCGAACGCACGATCATCGTATCGGCAGTCGCCTCCGGCGAGGATGCGGCGATGCAGTGGACCGTCTCTGTCGAGGGCGAGCCATGCCGCTTCCTGGTGTTTGGTCATGTCGTGCTCGGCGAGCGCGAATATGACGCGGGCGGGCAGATCGCATTCGACACCTTAGCCAAGCGCATTCTTTTCCGGCCGGACCCGGCCTGGCTCTGGGGCGAGCGTTATCCCGATGCCAGCTATTGGCTGGTGAGTTCGACGCCCGATGCCATCGAGGAGATCGGTGGCGACGAATTGCTCTATAGCGACGGGATGGCGCGCAACGGCGCCTTCGTCGCACTGCGATCGCGACCGACGCAGACGCTTTCCTTTGCCGTCGTCGGCTCGATGACCGATGCGGCGGAGGCCGAGCGCCTGGCGCAACGATATGAGGCCGGCGTCACCGGTGATGCCATGCTTGCGCCGGCATCAAAATTCTGGCGGAACGCCGTGCGCGGCGTGACGATCGCCAGCACCTCGCCCGACCTTGCCGCGCAGACGGCCCTGCTTCCCTGGCTCGCGCATGATGCCATTGTGCATCTGAGCGTGCCGCACGGCCTCGAGCAATATACCGGTGCTGCCTGGGGTACGCGCGACGCCTGCCAGGGGCCGATCGAATTCCTGCTCGCCTACGAGCATGACCGCGAAGCCAAAGAGGTGCTGAAGACCGTCTTCAGCGAACAATACCTGGAAAAAGGTGACTGGCCGCAGTGGTTCATGCTGGAGCCCTATGCCAATATCCGGGCAGGCGATAGTCACGGCGACATCGTCGTCTGGCCGCTGAAGGCGCTCTGCGACTATATTGAAGCGACCGGCGATCTCGCCATCCTCGACGAGAAAGTCTCCTGGCGTGATGAAAAGACCATGGCCCGGGCACCGGAGCCCGACACCATCGCAATCCATGTCGAGAAGCTGCTCGATACCGTTGGCGAAGCGTTCATCCCGGGAACGCATCTGATCCGCTATGGCGAGGGAGACTGGAACGATTCCCTGCAGCCGGCCGATCCGCATCTGCGCGACTGGATGGTCAGTAGCTGGACCGTTGCTTTGCTCTACGAGCAGATCGTCCGTTATTCCGCGATCCTGCGCCGCCTCGGCCATGGCGACAAGGCCAAGGGCTTGAGGAAGATCGCAACGGCGATGCGCCGGGATTTCAACCGCCATCTTGTGCGTGACGGTATCGTTGCCGGCTATGGTATCTTCGATCCCAGCCATGATGGCGTCGAATTGCTGCTGCACCCGAGCGACCGGCGCACCGGCCTGCATTACTCGCTGATCTCGATGACGCAGGCGATGCTCGGCCGCCTCTTTACGCCGGTTCAGCGACGCGATCATATGAAGCTGATCGAAGAGCATCTGCTCTTTCCCGACGGCGTGCGGCTGATGGAAAAGCCCGCGACCTATGCCGGCGGCCCCGAGACACTGTTTCGCCGCGCCGAATCCTCCTCTTTCTTCGGGCGCGAGATCGGGCTGATGTATGTACATGCGCATCTGCGCTACTGCGAGACGCTGGCGCTGGAGGCGGACGTGGACGAACTCTGGAAGGCGATCGCTGTCGTCAATCCGATTTCAGTCACATCAGCGCTGCCGCATGCTTCGCTGCGCCAGCGCAATACCTATTTCAGCAGCAGCGACGCGGCTTTCCATGATCGTTATCAGGCGGCGGCCGAATGGGAGCGGGTCAAGGCGGGAGAGATCGCCGTCGACGGTGGATGGCGCATCTATTCAAGCGGCCCCGGGCTCTACACCAGAAGCGTCGTCGAAAATATCCTCGGCTTCAAACGGCGCTTCGGCCGACGCAAACGCAAACCGCTTCTTCCCGCGATCCACGCCTCGGTCGATCTGCAAACCGACCACGCCGCCTGGCTTCGGCTGATGAGACCGAAGCCTGAGGTGTGAAAAGGATTATGCCGTAGCGTCGCGCAACTCCTCGAAGCGCGCGGCGCTCTTCGACAGGTGGCTTCGGATGGCGCGGCGCGCGGCGGGCTCGTTGCCGTCGCGGATTGCCGCGAATATGGCATGGTGTTCCCTGCGCATGCGCGCCGCATGGCGCTTGCGCTCGGCTGATGTCATCTTGTCCAAGCGCGCCCACTGCCGCGGCACCATGATGTTGCCGAACGTGTCGAAGAGGCGGCCGTAATAGGAGTTCTGTGTCGCGACCAGAATGGACCTGTGGAAGGCGTAATCCTCCTGCGCGCCGTATCCGCCCTCTTCGAGCGCCTTGTCGAGGGCATCGAGACGATCCTGCATGCGGTCGATATCCTCCTGCGTGCGCCGCAGCGCGGCAAGGCCGGCGGCTTCGTATTCGATCCCCATGCGCAGCTCCAGCACGCGCAGAACCTCGTCGATCGACTGCAGGTCGTTCGGAATGATCGAGAAGGATCTCGGTGTCGGATCGTTCGAGACGAAAGCCCCAAGGCCTTGCCGTGTGGTGATCAACCCCTTTGCACGCAGGGCGGCAAGCGCTTCGCGAACGATCGTCCGGCTGACGCCGGTCGCCGTCATGATCGCCTGTTCGGTCGGCAGGCGCTGGCCGGGCTTCAGGTCGCCGGACTCGATTTGCGCCGTCAACATATCGGCAAGGTTGCTGCGCAGGTTCGGCGCCTGCTGAATGGTATTGAAGACCGCGTTGTCCTTATCTGCCATCCTGTTTCGAAATCCTGGTGTCGAGGCGGCTGCGCCGACCCCGTTTCCTGTTCGCATTCCGCATCTACGCCGATACGGTGGGCAGCAGCCCTAGCGCATAACCCCGAAAACCGGAATCAATTTTCGGGGTTATGCGGAGAGTCGAAGCGATAGAGCATCCTTAGCCCGCCTGAAAAGAGGCACGGCGTGAGACCGATCAGCGCGCCAGCCAACCGCCATCGACGGGCAGCACCGTTCCATGCACGTAGTCGGACGCCGACGATGCCAGGAATACGGCCGCACCGCCGAGTTCGGACGGCGTTCCCCAGCGCCCGGCCGGGATGCGGGCAAGGATGGCGGCATTGCGGTCGGCATCCTCGCGCAGCGCCGTGGTGTTGTTGGTCACGAAATAGCCCGGGGCAATGGCGTTGACGTTGACGCCCTTGCCGGCCCATTCGCAGGCCAGCAGCTTGGTCAGGCCGGCGAGGCCACTTTTCGAGGCGGTATAGGACGGGATCCGGATGCCGCCCTGGAAGGAGAGCAACGAGGCGATGTTGATGATCTTACCCCTGCCCTTGTCGACCATGTGGCGGCCGGCGGCCTGCGACAGGAAGAAGGCAGTCTTCAGGTTGACGTCGATCACCGCGTCCCAGTCTTCCTCGGTGAAGTCGAGCGCATCGGCGCGGCGGATGATGCCGGCATTGTTGACGAGGATGTCGAGGCCGCCGAAGGTCTGGATGGTCTCAGTGACGATCCCCTTCACCGGTTCGATGCTGGCAAGATCGGCCTTGACGACATGAAAGCGGCTTCCCGCTTCCTTCACCAGCGCCTCGGTTTCGTCCATTGAGGAGCGTCCGACGGCGACGATCGACGCACCGGCCGCTGCCAGTGCGGCCGCGATGGCCTGGCCGAGCCCTGTATTGGCGCCGGTGACGACGGCAACCCGGCCAGAAAGGTCGAAGGGATTTGCCACGACGCTCACCTCAGATCCGCAATGGCGATATGGTCCATGTCGGTAAAGCTCTTATTGTCGCCGGCCATCGCCCAGATGAAGCTGTAATTCTTGGTGCCGGCGCCCGAATGGATCGACCAGGGCGGCGAGATGACCGCTTGTTCGTTGGCGACAAGCATATGCCGGGTCTGCTGCGGCTCGCCCATGAAGTGGAACACACGCTGTTCCGCTTCGAGATCGAAATAGAGATAGGCTTCCATGCGGCGGTCATGCGTATGGGCCGGCATGGTGTTCCAGACGCTGCCCGGTTCGATCATGGTGAAGCCCAGGGTGAGTTGGCAGGATTGGCAGACTTCCGGGTGGATGAACTGGTAGATCGACCGCTTGTTGGCTGTGGCGGCTTCGCCCGGCGTCAGGTGACGGGCCTTTTCGCGGGTGAGCAACACGGTTGGATGGGCTTGATGCGCTGGCGTCGAGACCAGATAGAACTTTGCCGGATTGGCAGCATCCGCGCTCTCGAAGCTGACGTCCTTGGCACCCTTGCCGACATACAGGCAATCATATTTGCCAAGATCGTAATTCGTGCCGTCGACGATGATGCGGCCGGCACCACCGATGTTCAGGGCGCCGAGTTCACGTTCGGCAAGGAAGGTTTCCTGTCCGATCGCCGTCGGCGCCGTCAGCGTCAGCCCGGAGCCGAGCGGCGTCGCGCCGCCGATGACCATTCGGTCGTAATGCGAATATGTGAGCCGGATCTCGCCGCTCGCGAAGACGGTTTCCACCAGAAAGTGACGCCGCAGCGTCTCCGTGTCGAAATCACGCACGGCCTCTGGATGGGAGGCGTGCCTCACGTCGATCTGCATGTCAATTTTCCTTCCGCTTCATTGTCGCTAGGGGTCGTCGCTATTGCGGAAGCCGGTCTTGTCCGGCCTGTTCCGCTGCGGCGGTATCCATCCGGTTACATAGTTGTACGACAAGTTTGGTGTCAACAGGTTTGTCGGCGCTCGCTTGAGGAGACGCAAGGCCCGCAAGAGCACGAAAGAAAATCTGGGAATAGACAGGAGAATTTGCGGAGATGATGACGCCATCATCAAGCGATGATCGCAAGCGGCCGCTTCGGCACGGGCCGGTATTTTCTTGGGCCAAAACGAAAAAGCCTGCCGCGGGAGGAGGTGCGGCAGGCTTTCGAAAAAAACCGAACGACAGCTGGGAGGAGGAGTGCTGTCATTCCACAGACGACCCTGGGAGGAGGATGGGGCGCCTGTATATCGAAGGGACGCGGGAGGAGGTGCATCGCTTCGATAGAAATAATCATACTTATTTCTTGCTCAGTTGATAGGCATTTATTTGCAATGCAGCTATGCGCTATGCGAAAAGCGGGCGGCTTGATCACCCTGCTCCATCCGCCGGACGCACAAAAGCAAAGCGCCCGCTCGGGAGGAAGCAGGCGCTGGCATAGTCTCGAAGATGCTTGGTCTAATTTGCCGTTAGCGGGCGATGGCCGCGCGGGCGACATTGCGGATTTCGCTGCGGCCGATGCCGAGGTCGTCCAGTTCGCGTGCGGACATACGACCCAGTTCAGCGACCGTCTGACGGTACTTGCGCCAGTTGTTGAAAGAGCGTGCTACGTTCATGATGATCCCCTTTCGTGGGCTTTCGAAGCTCAGCTGCCAGTCCTTGGCGCTTCGTTCGCTTCGATGAGTTGTATATAATATGAGACCTCTGAGTATTACAGCGCCAATGCATCACTGCACCTATGCAGCAATTGCATGGATCGTCATATCTGGTAGCGATTTCCCGATCAGGATCCGAACCGCTTCGCGGTCAGAGTTTGAAACGATCGAAGGCCGTCAGCCGCACGATCGGCGGCTCCGCTTCTTTCCACCGGTAAATTTCCGAACGCAGATAGGAAAGCTCGTCGCCGAGATCCTCTTCGCCGACTTCTATCCACCAGGACTTCAGACGGCCGTCGCTGCCGTCAGACCAGCGATAACCCCTCGCCTTCAGGTGGTCCTTCATCTCGAACGGGCTGTGTTCGGCAAAGATGCGGATGCGCGAGCGCTGGCTGGCGCGGTAGAGCTCGGTGAACGGGCTTTCACCGTCGCGCTGCTCTCGATCGAGGATTTCCAGGAGCGCGTAGCAGTCGTCCACGGCGCGATGGCCTTCATGGAAATACCCGGCCTGGCCGACGAGATAGCCGAGTTTCGTGCCCTCGAAGCCGCGGGCGCTCCAGTCGATCTCCGAAACCGAGCATGCCCAGGCCTTGCCGGCGAAAATCGTCGAGAAGGCCTCGCAGAACGGCCGGTCGAACCCGGCATTGTGGGCAATGATCAGATCCGCCGGTTCGATCAGCGCTCTCAGAGATTGGATATCGATGAGCTGTCCTTCGACCATCGCATCGGTGATACCCGTCAGCCGGGTGATCTCGGGCGGGATCGGTCGGGACGGCTGTTGCAGGCCGCCATAAATGCTGATGATATCGCCGATTGCCCCGTCATCGTTGAACGTGAAGGCGACGGCGCCGATTTCGATGATCTCGTCGCTGCGGTGGTTGAGACCTGTGGTCTCCGTATCGAGAATGACGCCGAGCTGTGAAAACCCGGGCCGCCTGACTGACGCAACCGGCCGGGCGGCCAGCTTTCTCAAGATGCGATAGTTGCCGCTCTCTTCCAGCGTCCGCGCCATGTCTTCATCAGAGTAGGCGGTCGGTTGGGAAGGTTGCCGGCGCACTGGACCGCGCACCTTGGCAATCGCGGGCGATGCCTTGGCAAACATGTCGAGTTGCGAATCTCTGTGCACGCTCATCGACTCTATATGTCACGGAGACGCGATTTAATCCATCGCACGACAGCGCCGCGCGTCTTTTCGCGAGCCACAAAGGACGCGGTAGCCCTTAGTATTATGCAGTCGCCAGGCGCGGCGGCGTATGAACGCCTGCCGTTTTGTCCGGCGGGAAGCTCAGCCGGCAGACCGCGCCGGGATTGCGGTTGTCGATCGTCACCTCGCCGCCGTGCATGCGCAGGATGTCACGAACGAGATTGAGGCCGAGTCCGGCGCCGCGTCCGTCGTGATGGCGCTTGAAGGAGGGCTCGAATATCCGGCCAAAAGACTGCGGTTGGCGTTTCAGCATTAACTCACACCGGGCGGGCGCCCCCATGTTGCTCTCAGAGCGCGGACGGACATGTCAATCCCCGCATCAACAAACGCGCGGAGACGGGATTGGCTGGCGCGGCGAATGACATCTGAAGATAGGCGCGCGCGCCGGTCGTCCGCACGTCGACGAGGAAGCGCTGGCCGCCTTCGCGTGGTCGCAAGCGTGACCCGTCCAGAAAGCGCAATAGGCCCCAGGGCCCGGGCGCGCTCTTTTTCTCGACCGCGCCACTACTGTCGAAGGAGATCTCAAGGCCGCGCGCTGGCAGGTCGCCTGGCCAGTTAAGAGTCACCGTTCCGCCTGACGTTGTAACCGGAGCGTGAGAGCCGCCGATCGAGATGGTTGCGGCACCACGTTGCGCCAGCGCCTCAAGCGACAAAGGGACATGCGGCGAGCTTCCCTGATGAAAGAGCGCGTCGCCGATCGCGGAAGCCCTTTGAAAGAATGCTGCGCTTTCGGGCGCGTATCCGGAGAGCCTGGCTTCGGGTTTCCAACGCCACGGGGACGCCGACGTATCCATCAAAGGCGCCAGCTGTGTACGGAAATATGTCTCTACGAGCCCATTCGGAGCGAAAATGCGCGCTACTTCCGCCATATCCGCGTCCGCCCCGTCATAGAACGGATAGCGGCCTGCGACAGCCGCCTGGCAGGCCACAGCGACCTCGCCCCAAGCCCCCGACGGCTTTGCTGCCGGAACTGGATCGGCGGGCTTTTCTACCGGCTTTGGAGAGGCTGTCTGCGAGATCACGTCTTCGACCATTTGTACGACGAGGAGCGGGGCCTGCTGCAGGGCGACGACGGAATTGGCGCGATCCTGTGCATCCATCAACGACTTTTTTCCGATTTCCGTGTTTCCGTCCAGAAGGGCAAGCGCGACATTCAGCGATAAGAAAAGGCGCGAGATTTCAGACATGCGACCCTGTTCCACGAACTGGATCGCAGGCCCGAGTGTCGCGGCAATCCGAAGCTGGTTCGCGTGGCTTCGGCTACGGTCGGTGCCACCCGCCTGGCGCCATACCTCACGGATCAGTGCCGAGAGCGGCGAGTTGCTGGCGCTTAGTACACCGCTGACGATCACGGCACTCGGTTGATCGGTGAACGGCCGCACACGAAGATCGCCGAGATACTGCGACCATGTCTCCAGAGTTCGTTTCTGAAGGAGGTCCATAACTGCATCAGCGCTCGTTTTGTCGGAGGAGCCCAGGAGTTTCGCAGTTTCGGCTGTTGCCTTCCCGATCGCCTCCTCTGCGGCGCCAGAGCGCGCATAAGCCCACCCTGTCTCCGTATAAAGACTGGGCACGGTCCGCTCGATAGGTCGTCCGGACCTGCGGATCAAAATCCTGTCGAGACCAGGGGCCGCCTGCCCGAGAGACCAGGCAGGCAAGGCCGCGGGTTTCTCGGCACGGGAAAGCTCGAGCATGGCACGCTCGGTCGCAGAGCCCTCTGAAGCAAACTGTCTCGCCTGGGCGATTGCTTCGGAATCCGGCTTTTGAAGATCTGCCGGGCCCGCTGACATGGCAGCGACATGTACTGCCAGGCCGGTAAGTTCGGGAAATGTCTGAGCTCGATCGTCGATCCAGCCTGCCAGAAACCATGGTTGCCAGTCGGATGTGCCGCTCAAGATGGACCAGGCGCGTAGGGAATCGTAAAGTGCAGTCGCCTCCCCTTCCGTTGCAAGAGCAACACCAAGGGCATCAGCGAGCGGGCTGGCGGCCAGGGCGTCGACGGCTTGGCCATAGCGGCGGCGTGCGGCCTCTGCCGGGTCGAGCATGCCTATGTGATGAATGAGACCAAGCGGAGAACGCTTTGCATCCTGCTCAACGAGCTGAACTGCGGCCAGGAATGCATCGAGTTGAACCGCGCGCGCGGCAGGTGTTGCCGCCTGACCGGCTTCTATGACGCGTGCGACATCGGGCAGTTGCGACAAAAGCCGCTCGCGAAACTGCCATTCGGCCCATCCTGCCCAAACCACGAGGATTGCCAGGAAAAGTCCGATCACAAGAGCAGAAAGACCGCGATCCGCCCGCGTTTTATGCTGAGTGGCCGACAGGAGCGCTGCCTGGACAGCATCGTTACAGTGACCAAGGAAGCGCGCGAGATCCCGGCGCGCGGGCCCTGCCCTTGCAGCCGCCGTCGCCCGTTCGGCGAGGCTGCTGGCAGCAATAACGCCGCCAATCGGAAGAGCAGCGGCAAGCGCGCGCTCCCATTTTCGGATCGACAATGCCGGATTGTTGCGCGCGCGCGCGTCGAGCAAAGCGACGAGTGCATCGCGT
Organism: Rhizobium sp. PRIMUS64; assembly: GCF_023006465.1. Taxonomy (NCBI): domain Bacteria; kingdom Pseudomonadati; phylum Pseudomonadota; class Alphaproteobacteria; order Hyphomicrobiales; family Rhizobiaceae; genus Rhizobium; species Rhizobium sp. PRIMUS64. The sequence goes on from NZ_JALBGX010000014.1 coordinate 55,796, forward strand.
GCGTCGAGCAGCCAGTCCTGTGGAACCTTCCTGCGTCGCGCTTCCGTCTCGAAATTGGCGACGAGGCTACGCGCCGTTGCCGCGAGCTCGCGCGGATCTGGATGCTTTTCGCTTTCGGCACGTTTTGCCAGATCCAACAGGGGCTGTGCCAGTGCGGGAAGCACATCTGCCTGGATAGCGGCTGGACCCGGCGGTTCGAAATGGCCCTTCACAGCTTGCCCTCGGCCGCCCATTTTCGCAGGAGCGCCTCGCCTACCTCGAAGTGCATGGAATCTTCGCGGCTATAGCCCGCACCCCAATACCAGCCGGCCTCATTGAAGAATTCCGCGAGGACCACGAGCCCGAATTGCGTGCTGTTGTCGCCCATGTTGTCGAGGTTCTTCTTTAGTTTCAGGTCGACCGCCGCCCCCCACGCATGTGAGGACACCGACTTCGCCGACCCCCGCACATAGCGTGCACAGAGCGCGCCCTCGGTCCCGATTGCAGCATAGATATCGGGCTCCTCTTTCTGGAGGCGCGCCATGATCTGCTGCAGCGAATCCAGCGCGGGCCTGATCATGGTCAGCCGAACATGGCCGATATTCCGGGTTTCGAGTGCATTCAGCAATTTTGGATTGGTGACCGGTTCGCAGGTCGTCGAATAGGTGCTTCGCGGTTCGCCCAATATCTGCCGTAGCACTGCCGGGGTCGGGCGTATGACATTCTCGTTGAAGCGCTTCTTGGCCAGTTGCATCGGTTCAGTCAGATTTTCTTCTTCTTCCTGCGGAGCCATGCCACCGAACTGATCCGTGAAGAGGGGTGACGGATCGGGCGCTTGGCCGCCTTGCGGGTTGATGACAGGGGTTGTCTGAGCAGGGTCGGGACGTGGTGTTTTTTCCAGCTCCGTCACCCTGCCATCGACGTCCGACACCCGTCCTTTCAGGGCGTTCAATTCAGAGCGAAGCCCTCGAATTTCGCTGTCCTGCTGGGCAAGCTGCTGCGTGAGACGATCTAATTTGCCCGCATTGGGATCAAATTCCGTATCTTGGAGGAGGTTACCGACAAACGCAAAGATGACGGCCGCGAGAACGATGCTCATGCCGATGACGACGGCCGCGATGGCATTTATGGGCCTCAAGATATCGCTGCTCCGTCAATCTGGACGACAATCACGGAGACGTTATCCGGGGCACCGTTGTCGAGAGCAGCACTGATCAATCGCTGACAGGCCACCGGCGGCGTTGAAACGGCATTCATAAGGGCAGTGATCTCGGCATCCGCCACACAGTCGGTCAGTCCGTCGGAGCAGAGAATGAGGGCATCACCCGGGCGGAATGAAACTTCCGTGGTTTCGACGACAAGATGATCGGACGCTCCAATTGCGCGGGTGACAATATGCGCTTGCGGGTGCTGCCAGGCCTCATTGGGAGAAAGGCGTCCGTCATCGAGAAGCTCCTGCACGACCGAATGATCGCGCGTCAGCTGCAGTAGTTCCCGATCGCGCCAGCGATAGGCACGGCTATCGCCCGCCCAGGCGAGCGTAGCAGTGCCGCCGTCTAGGAGCGCAGCTACTACCGTTGCGCCCATCTGCGCCACGTCGGCGGAGATTGCCCATCGGCGAACGGCGGAATTGGCGGCCTCGAGGGCGCCCACGAGATCGGCGCTCGTGATTGGAGCATGGGGAAGCAGGGCCAGGTGCTCGATAACCAGGTCGGCCGCAACGTCGCCGTGGCCATAGCCGCCCATACCATCCGCAACGGCCCACAGCACACCCGAGGGATCCGTGAGTATTGCATCCTCGTTGCGTTTGCGAACATGACCGGTGTGACTCAGCCCAGCCCCTTGCGGCCTGCCCGGCGAGCTCGGGACGCGCGTCGAGGGACTATTGGGATACTCCGCGGTCATGACCGGAAGAACCTCATCATTCGCTCCGTCGTGAGGGCCGGAACCGGAGCGGTTGCACCCAAAGTCATCCTATAGTAATTTTTGGCAACGCGAAACATTTTTGCCGAGAGGAACCTAAAATGAAGCGCCTTCTGACTTTGAAGCTGCTGGTGTCTCTCGCTTTATTCTTCGCGTTGCGAAGTGAATTGAATGCGCAGGAACTAAACGAATCGGCGCTCAAGGAACGTTTCCAAAGGCAAATGGAATTGTTCAAGGCCGCCAAGCTGGGGTCGTCCCGCGGCCTCGTGCTGACCAATTCCGCGCCTGCGCCCGAGGCGACGCCAGTGCCGATCGCAACGCCCGAGACCACGCGAGCCAAGACCGGATCCGGCCAGGCGAGTAGCAATTCGGGCACTCCGGCAAATGCAACCAGTGGGGCAACAGTCGAGGCGACCCCGTCGTCCGGACAGGGGTCGGCGGAGACTTCACCAGCAACTGCAGCAGCGACGATAACGACACCTCAGACATACTGGAAGTTGCCGGATGATGATCAAATCAACTATCGCGTGCAGTTTGCCTTTGATTCCTCCGCCATCGAACCGAAGCAGAAGCCAATGCTGCTGAAGCTTTGCAGTGTGGTGAAAGAAATGGATATCAAGCTCGTTCGCATCATCGGGCACACCGATGCTTCCGGCGGAGCGCGGTACAATCAGAGCCTCTCCACGCTGCGCGCCAGGGAAGTGGCGCGCTTCTTCACGGAGGATTGCCATGTTCCCCGTGAACGGCTCGAGGCTGTTGGCGTTGGCGAGCAGTTTCCACTCAATCCGCAAACGCCGAAAGCGGACGAGAACCGACGCGTGGAATTCCAGGCAGTCAGCTAAAGGCGAATGGCAGCTCGCAATAGTATCTGAGCGCTATTCAAAGGCGTACGTGAAGCCGTCCGCAGACGCTCCGACCGTTGCCTTCGTCAAGCGTTTGCCGTCCAGCGCCCAGTTCAATATGCCGGTGCTGAGCGCCGGCAGAAGCGTGTTGGTCAAGATCGCATCGATCATGCGGCCGCCCGACTCGACTTCTGTGCAGCGCGTCTTGATCAGCTCGAGAACGCCCTCTCCTATGACCAGCTCGGCGTTATGGCTCGTACGCAGTCGCTCTGCAATCTTCTTAAAGTTTGCCTGCGTGATCGCCTCGATCATGGAATCGGAGAGGGGATAATAAGGCACAACAATGACGCGCCCAAGAAAGGCGGCCGGGAACACTTGCAGCAACGGAGCCCGCAACGCAGCTTCGAGCTCTTCGGTGGCAGCGCGGGAGAGCCCGTTGCCTGTCAACCTCATGATGACATCCGAACCGACATTGGAGGTCAGCAATATGAGGGTATTTCTAAAATCAATCCGTCGACCCTCGCTGTCGTCCATCATTCCCTTGTCAAAGACCTGAAAGAAGATCTCGTGGACATCGGGGTGCGCCTTCTCGACCTCGTCGAGTAAAATGACGGAATAGGGTCTGCGGCGAACAGCCTCGGTCAGAATACCTCCCTTGCCATAGCCCACATAGCCTGGGGGTGCTCCCTTCAAGGTCGAGACGGTATGGGCTTCCTGAAATTCCGACATGTTGATGGAGATCAGGTTCTGTTCGCCTCCGTACAATGCCTCAGCAAGAGCAAGCGCCGTTTCCGTCTTGCCGACGCCGGATGGTCCACAAAGAAGGAAAACGCCGACCGGCTTTTCCGGCGCCCCTAGTCCTGCGCGGCTGGTCCGCACCCGACGCGCTATCGCCTCCATGGCAAGGTCCTGGCCGACAACGCGTTCGCCCAGAATTCCGGCAAGCTTGAGAGCCCTCTCGGTCTGGCCGGCCAGCATTCGTCCGACGGGAATTCCGGTCCAGTCCTGAACCACCGAGGCTACGGCGTTGCGGTCTACCGACAGCAGCATCAGTGGCGTTTCGCCCTGCATCTCGGCAAGTTCTTGCGTGAGCGCCGTCAGGCGCAAAAGATCGGCATTTCCATCGGGAGAGTGTTTGTCGCGTTCCGTTGCGGAGGCATTTTCGTCTGGGACCGTCGCAACGGGCGCAGTTTCATCTTTCCGCGACAGCGCCGCATCGAGGCGAACGCCCTGTTCGCGTAGCCTCGCCCGCAAGTCGAGAATCTCAGAGACAATCGACCGTTCACTCTCCCAGCGGGCACGCGCCGCGGCAAGGGCTGTATCCGCCTCGCCGAGTGCCTTGTCGACCTTGACCTGGCGGTCTGCAACTTCAATGCCGATGGACCTTTCACGGCCGATGATCCCCTGCTCGATCTCAAGAGACTGTTTGCGTCGCAAAAGATCTTCAACCTCGGCCGGCGTCGCGTGCTGCGATACCGCTACACGTGCGCAAGCGGTATCCAGTAAGCTGACTGCCTTGTCAGGCAGCTGTCGGGCCGGAATGTAACGATGCGAAAGGCTGACAGCCGTTTCGATCGCCTCGTCCAGGACCTGCAGCTGATGATGTTTCTCGAGGATGCCCGCCACGCCTCGAAGCATAAGGATGGCGCTTTCTTCGCTGGGCTCCTCAATCTTGACCACCTGGAAGCGTCGGGTCAGCGCCGGGTCCTTCTCGATATGCTGTTTGTACTCCGCCCATGTCGTTGCCGCGATCGTGCGAAGTTCGCCGCGCGCCAATGCCGGCTTCAAAAGATTGGCCGCGTCCCCCGTTCCCGCAGCTCCGCCCGCTCCGATCAGTGTATGTGCCTCGTCGATGAAGAGGATGATCGGCTTCTCCGATGACTGAACCTCGTCGATCACTGTCTTGAGGCGTTTTTCGAACTCGCCTTTGACGCTTGCGCCAGCCTGCATCAAACCAACATCCAGCATGTGGAGCGTAACCCCTTTCAGAGGCGGCGGCACGTCCTCTGCAGCAAGGCGAAGTGCAAAGCCTTCGACGACCGCCGTCTTGCCGACCCCGGCCTCGCCCGTCAGGATCGGGTTGTTCTGCCGTCGGCGCATGAGAATGTCGACGATCTGGCGGATTTCCGGATCGCGACCCAGAACCGGATCGATCTTCCCTTCCCGAGCACGCCTGGTCAGATCCGTCGCATATTTCGCCAACGCGGAATCGCCCCCCGCCGCGCGTTCCTTGCGCACGAGTTCGCCAGCATCGCTTCTGCCGCTATTTTCAAGCGATCCCGAGAGTACGTCGTCCAAGCGGGCAAGGACAGAATCGGCCTCGATCCGGTCGAACTCACCGCTGATCTTCGAGAGCAGGCCGTCAAGCACCGGCACCTTCCTGCAGGCTAGAAGGACGTAGGCGCCACGAACCACCTCTGAGCCGAACTGAAGGCTTGCGAGACTCCAGGCTTCCTGGACAGCGTGGAATATATGGTCCGAAAACTCTTCAATGGACGTCGCGCCATAGGGCAGCTTGTCGATCGACTGCGCCATGTCGGCTGCAAGGCGCCCGAGGTCCACGCCAGCGTCGGCGAGGATGAACTGGAAATCCCCGCGGTCGACGAGCGCCAGCTGCTCGATCCAATGCACGAGTTCGACATAGGGATTGCCCCGAAGCTTGGCGGCGTCAGCCGCCGCCTTAAATGCACGCAGGCAAATCGGATCGAGCTTGCCGATCAGTTCTTTACGCTTGAAGCTCTGGGAAGACATGTTCTGCTGCATGCCGGTCGGGCTCCTGCCATGTGCTCTGGAACGAACGAGCCTAGTCTTCGATGTCGATGGCAAACTGCCACATTATAGTGTCCTTGACAAATATTCGAACCGCATGTCTTTGATGAATAGTGTGACCGCGTGGTTTGGAGTTGCCAGATGATCGATCCATTGCCCGGTGACATCTTTCGCAAAAGCCAGGTACTCAACAATACCTATGAGATCGAGGGTGTGCTTGGTCGCGGCGGAACGGGCGAAGTCTACCGCGCCAGCAACAAGATCACCGGCCGTGTCGTCGCGCTCAAGGCACTCAAGCGAGAGCTATCGGCCAATGCCAATTATCTGGAGCTGATGAAGCGGGAAGAAGAGATGCGCGGCATCTCGCATGACGCGGTCGTACGCTATACCGACTGCAGCCAGACAGCCGAGGGTCACGTCTATTTGGTCATGGATTACGTCGCAGGCACGCCACTCAGCGACTATCTCGAGCGTGGCGGGATTTCCCCTGGCGACCTGCTCGTCGTGGCCCAAAGAGTGGCCGAGGGCCTAGTTGCGACACACGAACGCAAAATCGTCCATCGCGATCTGTCGCCCGACAACATCATCCTCCGCAACGGCCGGCCCGAGGAGGCCGTCATCATCGACTTCGGCATTGCCAAGGACAGCACGACGGGCGCGCGCACAATCGTCGGTAATGAGTTTGCCGGCAAATATGAATATGCAGCGCCCGAACAATTGCACGGGCGGGCCGAGCCGCGTTCGGACCTTTATGCCCTCGGCGCATCCTTGCTTGCGACTTTTCGGGGGAAAATTCCAAATGTCGGGACGAGCCCTGGTGAGGTCGTCCGCTACAAGGAGCGCCGGCTCGATACAGCGGGCGTTCCCGAGCCGCTCAAGGCTTTGATCGACGATCTGACCCAACCTGACGCGTCGCGACGCCCGCCAACCGCTGCGGCCGTCGTCAAGCAGGTGAGCGAGCTGTGGCGGACCGGTCGCACAGGCCAGCAGGAAGGCGGGCCCGGCGCCAGGCGAGGCTGGCGACCATGGCTGGCGATCTTAGCCATTGCTGCCGTGGCGGCGATCGCGGGGCTTTGGTTTGCAGGCTTTCCTGATGGCCTGTTTGTGAAAAGCCTGCCGGTCGAGGCACCCTATAAACTCAGCGCCGGGCTCGATGGGCAACACCAGACGACCTTGTCCGGTTTCGCTCCCGATGCCGACCAGCGGCAGGCGATATTGGCAGGTTTTACCCGTGCAGCCGGGCTTGCAGCACCCAAGGATGCACTCGGTCTCGCGAGGGGCGAACCTTCCGCGCGCTGGGCACAGGACATCGACAGCTTTTTTGCAGCCGCCGACGGACTAGACGAGTGGAAGCTTGACGTTACGGATCGCACCGTTCGCCTCACCGGCCTTGCGCCCGACAAGACATCACGTGACGCCGCCGTCAGCCAATTCAACGAGGCGAGCAAGGCCGCGGGCTACCAGCCGATCGTGCGAATTGCCGCAGGTCCGAGAAGTTTGACGCCCGACGAGCTGAAATCGGCCATCGCACCAATGGAGACTTGCGGTCCGCTTGGCGTCCACGCGCCGGAAGGGGCAAACTTTCCTCTCGGTTCGACAGTCACAATTCGGGGAGCCGTCGCCGCCAGCGGCGATGTTGAAGCGCTCCGGCAGACGCTTGCGCCGCGTCTCGGTGATCGCGACCTCCGATTTGATACGACAGTGCTCAGTAGCCAGCTGTGCGTGGTCCAGTCATTGTTGCCCGATGCGCCGCAGGGACCGATGACGATCGTGCTCGGTTATGGCGACAAATCCGAGCCAAACATGTCCGGCATCTACGCGGTCGGCGACAATCCAGTCATCGATGTGCTTGCTCCGACTACGATTAAGAACGGCTACCTCTGGGTCGCGATCGCCGATGTCACCGGCAATCTGTTCAACGTCCTTCCGAACATCAAGCGCCCGGACAACGCGCTTTCCAGTCTCGGGACCGTGTCCAACGGCATGCGGACGATCCGTGTCGCCTACTCCACGGCTGATGGAGCGACTGACCCCGCAAAGCTTTCCTTTGCCGTCGACAATACGTTCGGCAGAAGTCTGATAATCGCGATGCAGACTGACCGTCCTCTATTTTCGCAACTTCGCCCTACAACCGAGTCCACGAAGTCCTTTGCTGAGGATTTACATGCAGTTATTGCCAGCGGGCAGGTTTCGATCCTGTCGACTACGACCCGATTGATCGATACTCGGAATTAGTTGCTGCTTGCCCGCAAAGTGGCATTAGTACAGAGCGAAAAGTTATGCTAAAACAGGATTGAGAGAACAATATTAGTCGGTAAACGGGGGTTGTGTTGTTCGAATCTGCTCTCTGGTTGAATCCGATAGACGGTGACAACCCGTCCGGCGAAAGCCTGCGGAATGACGGACGATTCCACGAACTCGAACGCCTCGTACAGCCCCAGATCGAAATCAGCCGAGACGAGCGCAACAACCCCGTTTCACGAACGGAAGTGCCGGTCGACTGGTCTGTCGTGCTTCGCAAATCCGAAGAGTTGCGAGCGCACGGGCGCGATCTCAGGCTGCTTGTGATCGTGACGCGTGCCCTCGCAAATGAGCGGGGGTTTGTTGGCCTTGCCGACGGATTGAAGCTGATTGCCCAAACCTTCGACATGCACTGGCAGACAATGCATCCGGAACTTCGCGACGGCCAGCCCCCCCGTGATGCGGCTCTTCGCCGCATCAATGCACTGATACAGCTTCAAAATGACAAGGACGGCTTGCTCGGCGACCTGCGCAAGATGACGTTCTTTGCTCCACGTGGCGTCAGTCCGGTGACGGGACGCGATCTGGAGCGGGGGGCAATCGACGGTCGTACCGTTATTAACGAAGCGGCGCCTGGTTTGAGTTCTGCTGAAAAGACCTCGCTTGTCAGCGAGCATGATCAATTGCTCAATCGCATACGGACCAGCTGCGCGGCATTTGCCGAACAGGCGCCTGGAGAAGCAGCAGCGCTAGCGGCCAGTGCAAGTGCTGCCGTTGCAGCTCTGGAGGCGGCGGAACAGTCGCTCAACCTGCAGATCGGTGGCGATTTGCGCGTTGGCCTGCCGGATCTGAGCCGATTTCTGCATCGCGTGTCAGCGACCCTGGAGCGTGCCAAACCCAATGCGCAACAGGAGGGCCCAAAAGAGGGCCCGTCTGGCGGCGATCGTACGCTCGCTGCCGTCAGCGCTGCGGCAGACCAGGCCCCCATCTGGCCAGCGACAGTCTTTCCCTCCCGCCTAAACTCGCGAGACGAGGTCATGCGTTGCATCGACCTTATCATCGCTTTTTACGACCGTACGGAGCCGTCAAGCCCTATTCCCCATCTGGCCCGCAGGATCAAGCGCATGGTGCCGATGGATTTTCTCGAGCTCATGGAGGACCTGGCTCCCTCCGGGCTGAAAGAATTCCGGCTTTTAGCCGGCGTTTCGGAAAGCAAGAGACCTGCCCCTGGGACAAAAGGTGACCACCAATGAGCGAAACTAAGGCGAAGGTAATAGAACGCAACAGGGCGCCTCGCGTCCAGATCGCCTATGAAGTGGAAACGTATGGCAGCCCGACCACGATCGAGTTGCCCTTCGTGATGGGCGTGATGGCTGATCTTGCCGGTGCGTCCGAAACGCCGGAGGCTCTCAAATCCGTGCGGGACAGGACCTTCGTCGAAACCGATGCGAACCGGTTCGGTCGATTCATGGAGGCGCTGAGCCCGCGGGTCAAGGCGCGGGTCAAGAACACGCTTCCTCAACCGCCTGGCGAAGAGCGGGACGAGGAACTCGCCGTCGACCTGACCTTTACGAGCATGGGGGACTTTGCGCCGGACCGGATTGCCGAACAGGTTCCGCAGCTCGCTGAACTGTTGAAGATGCGCCGCCAGCTTGAGGAACTGCTGGGCTTCATGGATGGCCGCGTCGACGCCGAAAAGCGCATCGCCCAGCTTTTGAACAACGAGCCCCTTTTAGCAAAGATCGCCGACCAGGCGATCGATGATGGCAGCAAGTTGGAGGGCTAAATCATGGCCGAACAGGAAAGAACCGCCGCTGTCGACGTCAAGGAAGCCGAAGGCGTCGATCTTCAGGAATTCAGTGATCTTCTCGAAAAGGACTTCAAGGTCAAGAAGGACGACAGCGACAAGCTGCAAACCCTTGTCAAGAATCTCGCGCTTGCAGCACGCGCTCGTTCTCAATCGACGGCGATTTCCTCGAACGCGATCAAGTCGATCAAATCGCTGATTTTCGGCATCGACAAACTTCTGACCGAGCAGGTCAACGAGGTCCTCCATGCGCCCGAAGTGCTGCAGATCGAAGGAACCTGGCGTGGTTTGTGGTATCTCGTCAACAATACCGAGACGGATCAGAAACTGAAGATCCGCGTCATGAACATATCAAAAGAAGCACTGGCCGACACGCTCGAAGACTACGAGGGTCAGATGTGGGATCAGAGTCCCATATTCAAGAAAGTCTATACGGACGAGTATTCCATGCTTGGCGGCAGCCCGTACGGCTGCCTGATCGGTGCCTACGAGTTCTCCAATCACCCAAAGGACGTCGCCCTTCTGCGCAATATGTCCGGCATTTGCGCGTCGGCGCATACGCCCTTCATCGCAGCCGCCGCCCCCCGCCTCTTCCGCATGGAAAGCTGGCAGGAACTGCCAAATCCCCAGGACCTGCAACAGATCGTCTCGTCGCCCGCCTATGCGTCCTGGCAGTCGCTGCGTGAGAGTGAGGATTCGCGTTACATCGGGCTGACGATGCCCCGGGTCCTTGCGCGCCTGCCTTACGGTGCGGAAACCGTTCCGGTAAAGGGCTTCGCCTTCGAGGAGGACGTACAGGGCAATCATCATCGCTACGCGTGGATGAACGCTGCCTTCCCCATGGGGGTCAATATCAATCGAAGCCACAAGCTGTTTGGCTGGGGCACGCAAATTCGCGGCGTCGAGAACGGTGGAGCGGTCATCAACCTTCCGGTTCACAATTTCCCGACCGACGATGGTACGGTCGCGATGAAATGCCCGACCGAGGTCGCCATCGACGATCGCCGCGAGGCTGAGCTTGCCAAGCTTGGGCTCATGCCGATCCTCCATCGGAAGAACACCGACATCGCGGCCTTCATCGGTGCGCATTCGCTACAGGACGACGAGACGCGTGCCGGGCGGCTGGTCGATCCCGATGCACAGGCCAATGAGCGCCTGAGCGCAAATCTGCCCTATCTTTTCCCGGTCTCGCGTTTCGCCCATTACCTGAAGGCAATCGCCCGCGACAAAATCGGCTCGTTCAAGGAGCGGTCCGACATGCAGATCTGGCTGACGGAGTGGATCAACCGCTACGTCCTTGCCAACCCTGCCTTTGCCGACGACAAGGCCCGCGCCAAGCGGCCCCTGGCTGCGGCGGAGGTTCAGGTCGACAGCGTCGAAGGCCGTCCGGGATGGTATAATGCTCGGTTTTATCTGCGGCCCCATTATCAGTTGGAAGGCATCAACGCGTCGCTGCGCCTCGTATCGGAGCTGCCGTCGACGAAGACCTGAATTCACAAGGGAACGGGAGGTTATCCATGAAAATTGACGGTTTTCTCAAGGTGCCCGACATTACGGGACCGAGCGTACGTGATGGCCACGAAGACGAGATCGAAATCCACGGCGTGGAGTTTGAAATGGTCGGTCCTTACGATCCCAACTCACTTTCGCGACGAGGTCGCGTCAGTCTGGGCATGATCACGTTCATCAAGCATTACGACAAATCCTCGCCGTATCTGAAGAAGGCGCTTTTCGACAACACGCTTCTCGATGAGGTCAAGTTCTCGGCGCGTAGAACGATCGAAGGCGAGACGAGCGATTATCTGGTCGTTACGCTGAAGGAGGCTTCGGTCACCAAGTACAATATGATGCCAAGCGAGGACGAGCCCGATCTCATCGAAGAGCGCGTCGGCTTCGCCTACAAGAACATCACGTTCAACTACGACGACAAGGACGAGGTCGAAATGGATGTCTATGTCGGCAAGTGACGGCTGGCGAAAGGAATTTGGAAGGGAGTCGAGGCCCCTTGGCGGGCACCAGCGCGCAACCCGCGAAACGATCCAGCCGTCTTTGTGGGATCGCCTGGTCAATGACCTGCCGGGGCTCAGCTCCGAAATCAAAGATCTGCGGCAGATGCTGCAAGGCGACACAGACGCAGAGCGGCTGGACGCAATGGTGGCTGGCGGCGTCAGGGAAGTTGAATCTGCGACGGATCTCAGCATCGAGCAGAAAAAGAACATCCATCGTCTGCTTTCCCTGGAACGTCGTCGCATAGAACTCGAAAGTCGCGGCGTGGTCGTATCGACCGATGTGCTTCGCGAGGCGGTGCGGCGCGACATTGAGGCGCTTTTCAATGTGCAACGCTTCGAATCCTCGCCCCTCTTGACCGATGCAGAGGCCGACCAGGCCGGCGACAACCCTCCATCGCTTGAGGATTTCCCTCTGGTTCGCCGCAGTGTCGTCAATTACGGGGTGCCGCCATTTTCGGGCCGCTCATCGCGCGACTTCGACCGCGAGGAACTCGCCAAGGAAATTGCCCAGGTGCTTGCGGCATTCGAGCCCCGGCTGAAGGAAAGCGCTACCAAGGTCACCGTCAGCCTTGGCGACAAGTCGGTTGGTCTCAGGATCGACATCGACGCACTGCTCCTGACGACGCCGGCACCGGAACGGCTGCGCATCCGTACCATCCTCGATCTCGACAATGGCTCGGCAAGGACCGAATTGAAGGACGCCTGAAATGGATCGCGTCTTCCTGGAATATTATGAGGAGGAACTCACCCATATTCGCGCGCTTGCCGCCGAGTTTGCCGATATGCATCCCTCGATAGCGCGCAATCTTTCACTCGATACCGTCCCGTGCCCCGACCCCTTCGTCGAACGGCTTCTTGACGGCGTCGCATTTCTGGCCGCCCGCACACGCCAGAAGGTTGACGCAGAAAGCATGCGCTATGTCCGCAGCGTGCTCGAAAACTTCTATCCGGACCTCGTCTCGCCGGCCCCAGCAACGGCCATGGCTTTGCTCAAACCCGGCCAGCAGGTTCAAACGATGCTGGCCGGTCACCTTGTGAAGCGGGGAACGCGGCTCGTTTCGAGCGTGCGGCCCGGAATTTCCACAAGGTCCATCTTCACCACGGTCCAGGACGTGACGCTCTGGCCGCTTGCAATCAGCTCCGTGACCTACATGCAGGACCGAAGCGCACTTGCGGCGGCAGGGATCGGCGCCATTGACGGAGTTCCCGGCGCCTCGGGATTGAGCATCACCGTCAATCGAACCGGCAAGGGCAAGCTCGCCGACTTGGCGCTCGATCGCCTGGACCTATACTTCAGCGAAAAGAGCAAGGCGCCGTTGCTCTTCGATACGCTGTTTGGCGCCTGCACCGGCGTTGGCGCGCGCCCGGAGGGCCGCGAGAATCCGCTAAGCCCGTTGCCTGCGCCGGAGATGGTCGGCATATCGGACGACGAGGCGCTCATGCCCCGAACGAGGGAAACCTTTGAGGGCTACCGGCTGTTACGCGAATATTTCATCGCCCCCGAGCGGTTTCACTATGCCCGTGTGACGGGCATGCGGCCGGTCGTTCGCCATTGCGGCGAGAGGCTGGAACTGGTCTTCCTGCTCCGGCGACCCGTCCCGGAGCTTACGGGCCTTACCGCGAAGGATCTCGACCTCTTCGCAACGCCGATCATCAATCTGTTCGAGCGCTCGTGCAGTGTCATCGAGCTCGATCCACGGCGGACCCGCCAGGTGCTCCACGCCGATCGGACGCGGCCGCGCGATTTCGAAATCTATCGCGCGTTGCGTGTCGAGGATGCCGATGGCGAAGGCTCCGATGCCGAGATACCGGCACTTTTCAGTCTCGGTCAGAACCGCGCAAGCGGCTGGGTCTATTATACCGAACGTCGCCCACGGCGGCCGAGCGAGGACGAGCTTCGTCAGGGACAAACCCGCACGTCCTACGTCGGAGACGACGTATTCATCACCCTCTCACGCCCGGCGCAGTCGAAAGCGACCCGACCGCCCAAGCGGATCGAGGTGACGGCCCTATGCACCAACCGCGACCTGCCGATACTGGACGACACGCCCTCTCTGACGCTCGAAAGCGGCGATCCGGTAGAGGCCGTCCAATTGCTGGGTGCGTTGCGCCAACCTTGGCCATCCATCCCGGCAATGCTGCCAGCCGGTGCCGTCGACGCCTCGAGAGCCGATGAACTCGCCTGGCGCTTTATTGCACAATTGTCGCTGAACTTTCTCAGTCTTTCGGAGGAAGGCCGCGGGGTCGACCCTCTTCATGCCCTGCTTGATCTTTATGCGCAGCGGGGAGATCCGAGCCTCTCGCGGCATGTGCGCGCCATTGCGCGGGTCGAGGCCCGACCTCTCATCGAGCGCCTGCCGATCGCTGGGCCGATGTGCTTTGCCCGCGGCAGCGACATCACGCTCCATGTCGACCAGTCGGTGCTTGCCGGGCATAGCAGTTTGCTCCTTACGGCGCTGCTCTCGAGGCTTTTTGCACGCTATGCGGCGATTAACGGATTCGTGCGCACAAGAGCGAGAATCCTGCAGAAACAGGAGGATGTGCTATGGCCGATAACGCCGGGCAACCGCTTCCTGATCTGAGGAATGACGTCGCCCAATCTGCCGAGCTGTTCGACTTTTTCGAGCTCTTGCGGCAGCTCGAAAATACCGACAGGATCTTCGGTCAGGCAGGCCCTCCGCAGCGCGAACCGGCCAGGCTCGGGCAACACATTCGGCTTGGTTTTGCCGTACAGGATGTCGCAAGGCTCGAGCCCGCCACCGAAACAGCGCCCGCCCGGGTTACGGTCGCGACTATCGGCCTGCTCGGTCCGGAAGGCCCGATGCCGCTTTATCTGACGCGCTGGGTGCTAGATCGCCTGTCGCAGCGCTGGTTTGCCGGTGCCGACATGCGCGAGGTCAGCGACACGACGTTCGTCGACTTCGTCAATGTGCTGCAACATCGCATGATCGCGCTCTTCTATCGGGCCTGGGCGGATGCGCACCCGGCCGTTCAGATCGAGCGCACCGAGGGCGGACGCATTCGTGCCATGGCGGCGGCCATGGCGGGGATCGGCCTGCGAGGCAGGGCAGACCGCGAGCCGACAGCGATCGACATGACGAAGCTCGCCCACGCCGCAGCCCTTGCCCATCAGGTCGATGGGCCCGAAAGGCTCACGCAGTTTCTCGCCGACCACTTCAAGGTTCCCATCAGGCTTCGCGAGTTTGTCGGCGTCTGGATGGACATACCGCAAAGGCTCCAGTCCCGCCTCGCCGGCGCCTACGCACAGCTTGGCCGAAGCGCGACGATCGGGCCGAGAACGTTCCAGCGACAACAGAGAATTGAGCTTTCGGTCGGACCGTTGACCCTATCCGATTACACCGCGTTTCTTCCTGGCAGCGACCGGCACAGGGCCCTTAAAACCGCAATCCGCGATCTGGTTGGAAACGGGCTCGACATCGACGTCAGGCTGGTGCTTGCAAAAGAGGAGGTTCCGGCATCGCGGCTGAGCAAGGCGCGGCTCGGACACATTGCCTGGCTCGCTCCTAAGCAGGATCGCGACGCTTCCGATTTGTGCATGCGCACACTCGTCGGCTTTCGCGCCGGTTTTGCGGAGGATTCGCCATGTCGCTGATACTCACTCTCGAACAGTCGCCGCACCAGCAGGCGGTTCGCCAGATGCGGCTCGTGGAAGGCGAGCTCGTGATCGGTCGCAGCGCCGATGCCGACTGGCGGATCGACGACCCGGACATGTATATTTCCCGCGCCCATTGCACGATTGCCTGCGTTCATGGCCGCTATGAGGTGACGGATACGTCGAGCGGGGGCCTTTTCATCGATGGATCGCGCGTCCCGCTTGGGTCGGGAAATTCCGCCCCTCTCCACGACGGGGCTAGATTGCAGCTCGGCAACTATATCGTCCGTGTCGAGGTCCAGAGCACACCCTCGGATCGCCTGCCTGAACGCCCGCCGTCTCCCGCCCCGATCAGTTTCGAGCGTGACACTTTCTTTTCCGAGCGCAGCGAAAAGGTGGAGCCTCCCCCGCGACCTGCCGGATTGCCGGACCCGTTCGAACAGCCCGCCGCGGCGGCGTTTGAGGCAGTAAATCGGCAGGAAGCCACAAAGAGCGGTCACCCATTTGATGATCCGTTCAGTCTCGATCCTCTGCCGGCCCAGAGGCAGGACGACAAGGCATTGAACCTTTTCCTGACGGGCGGGCCCGCGGATCAGCCGGTTCCTGACCGCACGGCACCCGAACAGAAGGCAAAGCCCCAATCCAGACCTGACTTGCCGCCGCAAATGCCGCCGCAGGCGAGCCCATCAACCGATGCCGGGCTGCGCGAAGCGTTTCTGCGCGGATTAGGTTTTGACGGTGATGAATTTCCAGCCGCCGATTCGATCGCGCAAATGGAGAGTTTCGGGCGGGAGTACCGGATGATGCTGGAGGGCCTGATCCATCTCCTGCGCAAGCGAGCCGAAGAAAAAGGCGAAGCCAGGATCGCGCAAACCGTTGTCGGTGCATCCGAAGTCAATCCGCTCAAATTCATGCCGACGGTCGACGATGTTATCGCGACCTTCCTAGCACAGCGCACCGTAGGTTTTCTGCCGGCGGAAGCCGCAATCAGCGGCTCCATCCGCGACTTGGCCCACCATCACGTGCGCACGTGGCGCGGGGTCCAGGCTGCGCTCGCAAGGATGATCGACCGTTTCGATCCGGCAGCGCTTGAAAGCGAGCTGAAGTCGCAATCGACATGGGACGCGGTGCTTGCAGGCGGACGGCGTGCCAAGCTCTGGGAACTTTACGAGAAGCGCTACCGCGAAATTGCCAGGAATGCATCGACGCGTTTTCTCGGCGAGATCGGCAGCGACTTCCGGGATGGCTATGAAGAGAGGGAGAAAGAATAATGCTTCACCGACGCGGCTTTCTGATGATGCTTGGCACGACAGCCTTGATTTCCGGTTGTGTGGGCGGACCGCCGAAATCCTCGACCGTAACCGTCACGGCGACGGGACAGGCGGGTATGAATCTTGCGCCGGACGGCGGTGACCGCCCGGTGACACTCCTCGTCCTCAGGCTCAAGGACGTTTCAAAATTCAACACGGCCGATGTTTTTGCTCTCCAGTCTGATCCGTCTTCCGCGCTTGGAGCCGATCTCGTCGGCGCCGATCAGTTGACGATCTCGCCCGGCGCATCGGCCTCCAAGACGGTAGCCTTCCCTCCGGAAGCGACGTTCCTCGGGGTCGTCGCATTCTTCAGGACGCCAGGCGGGCGTGTCTGGCGAAGGGCGGTACCGATCAAGCCGGAATCGACGGTAACCGCGACTGTAGCGTTGAGTAGCGGCGGCATGGCGCTCTCGCTCGCCTGAAGGGAGGGCGTTTCCCCATGACGGATACGAATAAGGTGCTCTGGTCCGAAGGGCTTTTCCTGCGGACGCAGCATTTTCAACAGCAGGATCGATATACCGAGGCGCTGATGCGCGGCGCGCTGCAGGCTGGACGGCTGCAGACGTTCGGCTTCAGATCCCTGATGCTGGATGCCGCACAGCTCGAAGCCGGCCGGGTGGCGGTCTTGTCGGCGCGCGGCATTTTCCCAGACGGCACGCCCTTTTCCATTCCCGAGACGATGGATGCGCCCGCCCCTTTGTCCATCGCCCGCGACATGGGCTCTGGATTGGTGCAGCTTGCCCTTCCGCTGGAACCGCCCGGAGGCGTGAGCTTCGATGCCGCCCATGGCGAGCCGACCGGCGCGCGCTACAAAGGCCAGATCGAGCCGATGCGCGATGCTGTCCATGGCGGCGCCGATCCGGAGGAGATCGAGATCGCCCGGCCGCAAGCCCTACTTCTGTCGCCGGCGCAAATGACCGGCGGATATACGGCGATGCCGGTCGCAAAGGTCAACGGGCTGCTCGCCGACGGGAGCGTCGCGATCGGGGAGAACTTTCTGCCGCCGGCTCTCGTGACCGGCGCGGTGGCCTTCTATGGCCAGCTCATGCAGGAAGTGATCACCGGCCTCGACCGCATTGCCGATGCGCACGGCAAGATGGTCCTCGGCGGTGCGGGCCGCAGCGTGGAAAACCTTTTAGTGCTCGATCTTGCCAACACTGCGCGGGCGCGGCTAGCACATATCCTTCCCCAGGAGGTCTTTCACCCGGCCGAGCTCTTTCTGGAGCTCAGCGGACTTGCAGGACGGATGGCGACCTACGGGTCAGGGTCGCGCCGGCTGACCGAACTGCCGACCTATGACCACATGCTGCCGGGACCCGCCTATGCCGCGCTCGCTGACACCCTACGTTCGCTGATCCTCAGCCTGCGTTACGTGGAGCCGAAATCAAGGGCACTGCCCGTTCTCAAGCATGCGACAAACGTGTGGAAGGTCCGGGTCGATAATCCCGAATTGCTGACCGCAAGCCGTATTGTCGTACGCGTCGGATGCGACATGTCGGAAGACGCGCTGCGCAAGATCTTCGTCGATCAGGTCACCGTCGGTGCAGCCGACGAGTTCGAAGCCTTGTGGAAGTCCAGGTTGCCCGGCATCCGTCTGAAGCCGCTTCATTCGCAGCCGCGCGAAATTCCCTATGATGGGGACCGCCTTTGCCTCGAGCTCGATCAGCGCAGCGAACATTGGGAATCCCTGCTGCGCTCGCCCGGCTTCGTGATTGGTGTGTCCGGCGTGTTGCCCAGTGAACCACAGGTCGACTGCTATTCGGTAAACAGGTAGCGCCATGTCAAGTGAGGATCCATTCGGTCTATCGGGCGATCACGGCCGGACGCGTATCCGGCCTCCGCCATCGTCGGGCGCAAGGCAGGTTGCCGCTGCAGCCAGCCTGGCAAGGCGGGCACGATCTCATCCGAACACATTGATCAATGCGTTCGCCAAATTGCTGGAATTTGCCCCCGAACTCGAAAGCGCCTTGCCGCCGAGCAACCCGGAAGTGCTGCGAACGAGATTGATGGATGAACTTGTGGTGGCTCGGGACGCGGCGATGGCGTCCGGTTCGGTCCTGCAGCGTGCAGACGCGGCCGCCTGGGCTGTCGCCTCGCTGCTCGACGATCTGGCGCTGAACACGCCCTGGGGTGGGGCAAGCGCGTGGCCGCGCCAGCCGCTCGTCGTCATGTTACGGGGCGATGTCGATGCCGGCGCGCAGTTTTTTGCAAGGCTGGAAGAGCTTGAACGCCATCCCGGCCGCGATAAGGAATTGCTCGAACTCCAGTATTTCTGCCTGGCGCTCGGTTTTCGCGGCAAGTATCGCGTGCCCGGCCGCGCCGGTGACCGCTCGATCAGCGCCGTTCGTGCGGGGGCAGCCCGCTTCCTCAAAGATGCCGATGCGGAGGACGCGCCGCTATCACCCCGATGGGAGGGGGTCGCTGCGGCCGACGAACCATCCCGGTTTGCGGTGCCGATCTGGGTCCTGGTTGTCGTTGCTGTCGCACTCTCGACCGCGATCTATTTGGCGCTGTCAATGCGCCTCGATACCAAGGCGGAGGGGCTTGCTGCGCTTGTGCGGGCGCTGCCACCGCCCGAGCGCGCCGAAATCTACCGGCCGGAAAAGCGCACCCCGCCGCCAAACGCGCCGCCGGTGGAGCCGGTCGTTATCGAGCTGCTGCCGGAATTCCGCGCCGCCGCCCCTGCACCGCTGCTCCCCGCCCTGAAGGGAAATGAAAACGCCTCTTCGGTCACGCTTCTCTTGCAATCAAGCACACCTGAGCTTTTCCAGTCCGCCAGACCCGAATTGACCAAGGACTTTGAACCTCTCGTTGCTTCCATTGCAACGGTTCTCAAGCAGAATGCGGAATTGATCGGTGGCGTTACGATCACCGGCCATACCGATAATGTCCCGGTCCAGGCATCCAATCCCCTGTCCAATAATCAGCGCCTTTCCGAGGCGCGCGCTGCAACCATTGCCTCGTTGCTCGCAGCTGCCGGGGTGCCGGCCGAACGGTTGAAGTCACAAGGACGCGCGGCAAGCCAGCCGCTCGCCGGCAACAATACGCGCGAGGGGCGGGCTGCCAACCGGCGCATCGAAATCCTGATTGAAAAGAGGCTCTGAGATGGCGATCTTCCGGTTCCTCTGGGCCATTGTCACGTCTCGCTGGCTCTGGACCTTCATCGGGCTCATCCTGTTGTCCCTAATCGTGTGGATCTTCGGTCCAATCGTCAGCGTCGGAGACAGTGCGCCCTTTGCGTCCGAGATCGTGCGACTGGTCATCATCGGCCTTCTGTTTCTCCTGTTCATCCTCTGGTGGATTGTGGCGCGGCGGCGTGCGGTACGCGCCAATCGCCTCTTCGTTTCCGAAATTACTCCCCAGCCTGAAGCGCCGCCAAGTCCGTCCGAAGAAGGCGTTGCCGCCGTCGGTGCAAAATTCCGCGAGGTCATGGCGGGTCTCAAACGCCAGAAGGTCGGCGGCCGAAAGTTTCTGCGCGAGATGCCCTGGTATGTCATCATCGGTCCGCCTGCGACCGGCAAGACCACAGCCCTCAGGCAATCCGGACTGAGCTTTCCGATCGATCTGACCGACGATCTGCATGGCGTTGGCGGCACGCGCAATTGCGACTGGTTCTTCACCGAGGAAGCGGTGCTGATCGACACGGCGGGGCGCTATGTTCAGCAGGAGAGCCAGCCGGAAGTCGATGCCGCCGAATGGCTGGGCTTCCTCGATCTCCTGAAGAAGCATAGGGGTCGTCGCGCCTTGAACGGCGTGATCGTGGCGCTTGGTATCGACACGCTGTCCGAAGACGATGCGGCAATCCGCATGCATGGGCGTCAGATCCGCAAACGGCTGGCGGAACTCCAGGAGCGCCTCGGGATCCGCTTGCCAGTCTATCTCATGCTGACAAAGGCCGACCTGATAAAGGGGTTCGAGAAATTCTTCGGGTCGTTGTCGACGGCAGATCGGGAACAGGTGTGGGGGGCGACCTTTGCTCCGGGCGCGCGCATCGACGGCGCCGAAGTCACCCAAGAGATTTCCACACTTGCAGGCGTGCTCGAACGGCGTCTCATCCCGCGGCTCGAAGGCGAGGAAAGTCTCGCGGACCGGGCAGAGATATTCCGGTTCCCGGCCCAAGTTGAAAGCCTTTCAGAACCTGTGCGGGTTTTGATCGAAACCGTCTTCGGCGAAAGCAAGTATGCCGAAAGCGCGTGGTTGCGGGGCATCTATGTGACGTCGGCGACCCAGGAAGGCACGGCAATCGACAGGTTGACGGCGGCGCTGGCGTCATCCTTTGGACTGCCTACCCAACCCGCCTCCCCGATGTTGCGGGTGGAGAAACGCAGCTTCTTCCTGAAGGACCTGCTGACGAAGGTGATTTTCAGGGAAGCGGGGCTCGGCACGTTCGACCCGGCGGCAGAAGAACGGCGTATCTGGATATGGCGCGGCGCAGTGGTGGCCGCGACCGCGTTCGTGGTCATCTCTACCTTGCTGTTCACCCTGTCCTATAGGCGAAACGACGCGGCTCTGGCGGCGCAAGCCGAGCAACTTGAGGGCCTGCAGCTTCCCCTCTCCCCGGTTGCCGCGCGCCAGGCACCCGTCGACCCACTCGACCTCGATCTCGGCCTCGAAGCCGCAACGGAAGTTGCCAACGCCCGCACGGACCCGCCCGGGGGCGCGGCCGCAATGATCGGACCTTCGGCTGAAGCCGCGATCCATCAGGCGCAGTCGGATGCCTATGACCGCACGCTGCGCAATATATTGGAGCCGCGCATGGTCGCTCTGCTTGAGGCGACAATGTGGCGGAAAATCCGGGATCCCGAATTCCAGCTGGGTGCGCTGAAGACCTATCGCATGATGACCGGGCTGTCGCCGATGGATCCGGAATTCGCCAAGCTATGGTGGGTTGAGACGCTGCCGGGCTCAGCACCCATACCGCCCTTCAAGACCGAAATGGCATCGGATCATCAACTTGCGGCGATCGACAATATGGCGACGGAACAGGCCTTCGTCGCCCCCGACGAAGTACTGGTGGCCGAAGCTCTGCGAACGATCTGCTCGATCCCGCTGCCTGTGCGCGCCTATAATGCGCTGCTCTCGGATCCGGAGGTCGCGGCGCTGAAGCAGTGGATTCCGGCCGACCATGTCGGCCCGAATGGCCTGAAGGTGCTGGCACGCCGCTCGGACAAGACGCTCAGGGTGGGCATCAGCGGTGCTTTCACCTATGACGGTTTTCACAACGTCATCCTCGCCCGCCTCGAAGATGTCGCCACCCAGGCCGCCCTGGACCGCTCCGTCTTTGCAGGCGGATGCTCTGAGAGCGCCAGCCCGTCGGTCGCGGCGCTTTCGCAGGACATCCTCAAGCTCTATTATGACGACTATATCGCCAAGTGGGACGGCCTCATGCGGGACGTCCGGCTTGCGCCGCTCTCTGACCTGCAGACGGCCGGTGAAAATCTCAAGGATCTTTCGAGCGCGGACTCATCCATGAAGCGTTTGCTGACCGCCATCGTGCGCGAGACGGAACTGACACGCCCCGAGGATGACGGTGGCGGCCAGACCCCGCCGGCTGGAACATCCAAACTCCTGTCGAAGCTCGGCAAGATCGGCAAGCTTGCCTCCAAGGGCGTGAAAATGATGCCAGCAGCCGGCGCGAAGTCGGATGTGGACCTGTCGGGTGCGCTGGTTGCCGAGCATTTTAAACCGATCAAGGCCGCCGTCGTCGAGGTCGACGGCCAGCCTCCAGCGCTCAACGATGCGGTCGCAGCCCTGACTGCCCTCTCGAACATGCTCCAGACGGTCTCGGCAAGCCCGGATGCCCAGGACGCCATGAAACGGCAAGGTGGCCTGGCGGAATTGACCGGGGCGGTGGCAAAACAGGCCGTTACCCTTCCCGATCCGCTGGACGACTGGCTGGCGGGACTGGCTGGCGATACCAGTGAGCTGGCGACCGGCGCGGTCACTTCGGAGCTGAACGCAATCTGGCGCGCCGATGTGCTTCCCTTTTGTCAGGCGGCATTGACCAACCGATATCCCTTCGTCCCCGACAGTCCAATCGATGTCACGGTGGTCGACTTCCAGCGCGTCTTCGGCCCCGGCGGACTGATCGACAATTTCACCAACAACAACCTCGTCAACTATATCGACACGACCAGCCATCCCTGGAAATGGCGCTCCGACATCAAGCTCGATCCCGCACCGCTCGTGGCGCTGGAGCAAGCCCGCTTGATCCGTGACAGCCTGTTTCCCGGTGGTGCGGGACCGATCCTGACCTTCACGCTTGAGCCGAAGGATCTTTCGCCCACCGTCAGCCGCGTGACCCTGAACGTCGACGGGCAGAGTCTGTCCTATTTCAACAACCCCACCCGCCCACAACAAATGACCTGGCCGGGCAAGGATGGCACCGGCGTGATCATCCTCTCCTTTCAGCCGATCGACGGCTCACCCGAAGTCATGGCAAGCGAGACCGGGAGCTGGGCCTTCCTGCGAATGCTGCGCGCCGGCCGGCTCACCGGAACCAATCTTGCCGAGCTTTTCAAACTGCGGCTCGCCGCCCAGAGCTATTATGCCGATTTCGAGCTCAGGGCGGGGAGTGTTGCCAATCCCTTCGACCTGAAGATGTTTGCGAGGTTTTCGTGCCCGACGCAGCTTTGATCCTGCCAGGATTTTTCGGAAAGTTGCCGGCGATGGGGGACTTCGTCACCCGCCGCCTGCCTGCCTCCTTCGTCGGGCGGTGGGATCACTGGATCAGCCGGCATCTGGTTCACCGGCTTTCGCAAGGGCCTTTGGGCTACCCCCCGATCCTGCGCTTTCTCCTCGGCAGCGACACATTTGGTCCGATGACGGGCGTGATCCTGGCAAGCGCCGACCGCGCAGGCCGCCGGTTTCCGCTGACGATCGCAGCAGCGCCGCCCCTTGCGGCCGCCGAGATTGCCAGCGTTGCGGCCGACTGGTTCGATGACCTGGAAGCGGCAGGTATGGCGGCACGAGAGGAAGGGATTGACGGAGATGCACTGGCCGCGCGTCTTGCGACGCTGCCTTATCCTGCCGCTGCCGCCTCCGGCGATATCGTCGGCGGTATGAGATTCTGGATGAGCCATTGCGCAAGCGTGGAGATCGACCCTGGCGCGCCCGACATGGCATTGCGCCAGTTTTTCCCCGAAGACCCGGGTGACGTCTGATGCAGATCTGGAACCAGACCGGCTATCCGACTGAATTCACCATGGGTATGGACAAGGCCGGACACGAGTATGTCGTCGTTGTGGTCAAGGCAACGTTCGAATTCCCTGAAGCCCCGGGCGGACTCGTTCGGAAATCGTCCGTGCAGGTGCCGCTGGTCATGGCCGATACGCATACTGGCGCACCTGGTTTTTCGGCCACGCTCTGGGAGACTGATTTTGCGTTCCGCAAGCCGCGTTGTGACGTCATCGCCAATGGCTGCGCCTACGCTCCGGGCGGACGGCCAGCCGACCGCGTCACGGTCGGAATCAAGCTCGGGCAATGGTCTAAGGTCTTTGACGTGCTCGGTCATCGCGAGTGGCGGGCGCTGGGGCCGGTCTTTACTGGCTCCGCCCCGCAGCCGTTTCTGCGGCAGCCCTTCTCCTACGACACAGCATGGGGCGGGACCGACCGCCTTGATTCGGACGACAAACAGCCCGCGAGCTACAGACAGAACCCAGTCGGTACCGGTTGGGCGCGCACAGGCAATCAACGCCTCATTCCGGGTCTCCGGCTGCCCAATACCCAGGCGACCGGCGAGGAGGTCCGCTCACCCTTCGGCGACTACCGCCCTATGAGCTTCGGCCCTTACGGCCGGGCCTGGCCCGACAGGATCGAATTCGGTGGGACTTATGACCAGAACTGGATCGACAACGTTTTCCCCTTCCTTCCTGCCGATTTCGATGAGCGCTATTTCCAGATGGCGCCGCCCGATCAGCAGACAAATTTCCCGAGCGGCGGTGAGGAAGTGGTGATCGTCAACTTGACCCCGTCAGGGCGTGAAAGTTTCCGGCTACCGCCCACCAGTCTTCCGATCACCCTGTTCAGAGGCGATGAGAAGTGCTTCGAGAGGCCGGTATTGCCCGATACGATTTTATTCGATCTGGAAAACCGACGCTTTTCATTTGTCTGGCGCGTGTCGCAGCGCATTCATCGATCGATCCTCGATTTCTCTGAATGCTGGATCGGACCTCCGACGAGGGGAATGCTGAGGGCGCGTGTTAGCGGTAAGCGCTACATCCGCCTTCTTGATCTGCCCGCCCGGTTCAACGCGGAGGCTGATGCTGCATGAACGCCAGGCTGGATATTCTATCAATCGGCATGGTGACGGCGGTCGGTCTTGATGCGCCTTCATCTTGTGCTGCTATGCGAGCGCGTCTCGACGGCTTTCGCGAGACAGGTTTTGTCGGCCCGCGCGGTGAATGGTTGGTTGGCGCACCGGTGCCGATGCCACGCAACTGGATCGGCGAGCAGCGGCTCGCCCATATGGCCGCAGCCGCAATATGCGAGACATTCGACGCAGTGCCGGAAGCGCGAGGCAAAACCGCGCTGATGCTTTGCCTCCCGGAGGGTGATCGGCAAGGTCGGCCTCTGCACGACGACGCAACTTTGTCAGAGGAAATTAGCCGGATTGCCGAGATCGACCTGAATTTGCATTCGCGCATCATCGCCCATGGCAGGCCCTCTGGCCATGTCGCGTTGGATCAAGCCCGCAGGCTGCTGGCTCAGGACGCAATCCCTTACGTTTTGATTGCTGGTGTCGACAGTTACCTGACTTCGGCCGCCCTTTCGCATTATCTCAGCACCGAGCGTCTGTTGACGTCCACCAATCCGGACGGCTTCATCCCCGGAGAAGCCGCGGCTGCAGTCTTGTGCTCACGTTCGCTCAACGGCAAATTCCAGCTCTCTGGCCTCGGTCTCACGCGCGAGCCGGCCTTTATATACAATGGGGCAGATCTTCCGTTGCGCGGCGACGGCATGACAGAGGCTTATCGAATGGCGCTTGACGAGACCGGCATTGAGATGAACCAGCTTGGCTATCGGATCGCCGATCTCATCGGGGAAACCTACTGGTTTAAACAGACAGCCTTGGCAAACTTGCGGCTGCTACGAGGGCGACATGATCCGCAAGATCTATGGTCGCCGGCAGAATCGCTTGGAAATATCGGGGCAGCCGTCGTGCCTCTAATGCTCGGAATGGGATGGATGGCAGCCAGAAAGGGTTATGCTGTGGCATCGCCGATGCTCATAGAAGCTTCAAATGACGCGGGCGCCTGCGGCGCGGCGGTTTTCGTTGCGCGGGAAGCATAATGTCCAACGTCTTTGCTAACAATCTCGAGATTTCTGGCAAGGCGGTGAACGCCCAGACAATTGCCGCCTTCCCAGATGTCTGCTTCACACCGCCGCAAACTCCAGCTACGCCGCCGGGGGTGCCGATCCCCTACCCAAGCTTCGGAATGGCCTCTGACACTGAGAACGGTACCGGTACGGTCAAGATCGGCGGCGAGACCGTCAACATCAAGAACAAATCCGATGAGAAGCGGACCTCTGGCACCGAAGCCGGCTGCGCACCAAAAAAGGGTATCATCACATCCCAGAACACCGGCAAGAAATATTTCCACAAATGGTCTCCAGATGTGAAATTTGAAGGCGAACCGGTCATACGATTTTCTGACTTGGCGACGCACAACCATGCCAGCCCTCAAGGCCAAACTCCCCCTTGGCCCGAGATCTGCAAATTTTCGC
This sequence comes from Rhizobium sp. PRIMUS64, assembly GCF_023006465.1. Lineage (NCBI taxonomy): Bacteria > Pseudomonadati > Pseudomonadota > Alphaproteobacteria > Hyphomicrobiales > Rhizobiaceae > Rhizobium > Rhizobium sp. PRIMUS64. Next base: position 82,015 of record NZ_JALBGX010000014.1, read on the forward strand.
CCAACAGGCTGGATTGTGCTACCATTCTCGCTGAGTTCGAAGTCCATACGCACAGCGATGCGGATTGCCCTAGTGGATATGAATCCGAACATTTCGTTCAAAACGAATATCTGCAGTGGGAACGCGGCCTCGAGACCGCGACGCAATTCGAGAATTATACGACCAACGGGGCGCCCTGTATTTGCATGGCATCATACGCCAAGGGTCCAGGTGGCGGCTTTCGCCGAAAGGGCTCTGGCAGCAAAACAGGATCACCGCACAACTTGAAAACAAAGCAGTGCAATGATGCGATCAGGAAGCGGACAAAGACGCCGACATTGAGCCAGGTCGTCGACGATTGCACGAAGGCGGTTGTAGACAACGACCCGCGCGCCAAGAATGCCAAGCCAAAGCCGGCGGCGCAGAAGAATATCCAGGAATGCTTGAGAGCACTGTTCATGGAATATCTCGATCGCGCGGTTAAGGAAAAAGACCCGAAAAACTCCGCGACAAAAGCGGCAAAGGAACCGATCGCATGGGAAGTAAACTCGGACCCGACTAGGATGTGGGCACGCTGAATGGCACGTACTCCCGTTCACAAGAGGGTGGTGGACCTGCCGCCCGAAATGCAGTCATTTAACGCGCTCAACGCCTATGAGGTGGGCCGTGATCATGCTCGTGTCGCCTGTCAGTTGTCGGATGTTCACGAGGAGATCGGAGAGGTAGCAATCCTCCGGATTTCCATGACTTCTTTGGCTGTGCACGTGGAGGATGTGTTCGGTGAGTTTGCCATGGCATTTCACTCTGTCCGTGCGCGGCGCGAAATCCTGCTCGAAATCGGTGGGGTCGTCAGGCTCCACGCGGGTACGGTTTGGAGGTCTGACCTTCTGAACTCGTCGTTTCTCATAGGGGCTTATTCACTTGAGAAATGCGCAGACTTCGTATTCGGTGACGACGGCCAGATCTGGCGATTCGACGACGCGTCGACCTGGTCTCGAGACACCGTCGCAGCGTCGGATCGAATCTTTGATATGCATGGTTTGTCACCGGATCGATTGTACGCGGTAGGCGGAAACGGCCTCATCCTGAAATCGCGAGGGAGAAACTGGGATCCGATAGATGTCAGGATAGGGACTGATTTCCGTTGCGTCCTTGTTGAGAAAGACAGGGTCTTCGTTGCTGGAGACCGCGGAATCGCCGGCTATCTCGGAGACAATGAATTTGTGCAATTCGAAACAGGTCTCGATAGCGATATCCTCTCGATATGCTCGTTCAGGGGTAGCATCTATTTCGCCGACTCCGATTTCGGCGTGCATGTTCTCTCGGCAGGCGCATTCGAACCAGTTGCCAACCTCGGATACACCTATCGCCTCAATGCCGGGGAGTGGCTGACGGCGGCATGCGGAGAGTATATCTTTCAGTTCGACGGGACGAATTGGCGGGGTATCGAGATTTCTTATAATGGCGGCTATAGGGCTGAGGTATACGACACGTCGTTCATATAATGATCGGCATTGCCCTCATCCACGTGGCAGATTTTGGGCCAGATATCCCCTAACTCTGTCGAGTTGCAAATCGAAGATCGGTATTGAATTGGACGTGGACAACATCCTCACCACGAACAACTCTCCCGCTTCTGGAAATTCGGCATAGCGTTCCTGAGCGATCCTCACTCCCTCCTCGCCCGCAACGCGCAGTCCATCGAGATGGGCTTCCAACCTTTCGACAAGACGGGCCATTCGCACGTCATCCATGTCCGGATTCTCATCGGGATGGAGCAGATGATAATCATAGACGGTCCACAAAAACGCTGCCATCTCGGCATGCTGTCGGACTATTTCGCGGAGAACGGGCGCCGCTGGCATCAGTTGAGGTTCACCGAGCCGCCACGAATGCGGTTGGCCGCGCTGGCGTGGCTCGTCACATAAGTGCCACGAATGGTAATGTGCCCATCCTTTTCCAGAATGATCGTTGCCTTGCCACAGCGAAGCTCGATCCGCTCTTGAGCGGTGATCTGCACACGCTCACCGTCACGGATCACATTCGGCATTGGCGAGCGACGCGCCGGATCGACAATGCGTCCGACGATTAGCGGTCGTAAGGCGTCTCCGCCTTCAAAGAGCAACGCAACTTCGGACCCGACCATGGCCGAGGTCAGCTCGGCCAGGCTTCGCGCGCGCAAGGCAACATCTTGGGGGTTGCCGGGGAAAACGACCAGCGGCACGCCTGCATCGAAACCCAGCAGCAGTCCGATGACCACGCCCTCGATACGTTCCGCGACTTCGGACATATGACCGTTCCTCAATTCTGGTTGATCTTGCTGCCCTTCCAACTGACCTCTCCCGAGGCCTTGCCGTTGAATTTGCCGGATGCGTTGATCGAAATGTTCTTGCCTTCGATCGAGATCGTGCCGTCCTTCTTCATTGCGATACTTGCCGAGCCGCATTTGATGACGACCGAGTCTGCCGCGTCGATCAGAAGGTCCTTCCCAATCTTGATCGCTCCGTCCTCGCCGACCTCGACGAGACTGCCTTTGGCGACCTTCACCGCCCGGCTGCCGCCGATTTCCGTCGAATCGTCGTCGCCGATCTTGGCGCTCCGAGCTTTGCCGATGCTGCTTGCCTGTGCGCCGCCGATCGACACGCCCTGGTCCGAGCCGATGTTCCAGCTGTCGGAGGCGCCGATGTCGTGGTTCTGGGCAGCACCGACGCTGACCGATCGGGTAGTGCCGATCGTATTCATCTGAGCCGCGCCGACCGATCGTGTCTCCGCCGCGCCGACGGTATCGACGCGTGCCGCGCCAACCGTCACCGTCTGGACGATGGCCACGGTCTGGGTGTGATTGGCGCCGATTGTCTCGGTCGAGTTCGAGCCGATACTGATCGTCTCGTTGGCGCCCACGGTCAGAGATCGATTGACCCCCACCGTCTCAGTATCGTTCGATCCGATATTGACAGTGCGGTGGACCCCCACCTTGGTCGTCTTGTTGTTGCCGACATCCTCATCGAGGTTCACACCGACGGAGTGCTTGGCATTGTTGTCGATGCGGTCCGACTGGTCGTGCTGGACGAGCTTGCTGCGATCGTGCTTGATCAAAAGATTGTGATCCTTCTGAGCCTGGAAATAGACCTCCTCCGATCCGGCCTTGTCTTCGAAACGTAATTCATTCCAACCACCGCCCCCCGGCGAGGAATTCGTCTTCAATCCGGATTGCGTGGCATGTCCCGGCAACTCGTAGGGCGGCATTTCCTTGCCGTTATAGACCCTGCCGGTGATGATGGGCCGGTCAGGATCCCCCTCGAGAAAGTCAACGATTACTTCCTGGCCGATCCGGGGGATCTGGATAAAACCCCAACCGGCGCCGCTCCAAGTTTGCGACACGCGCACGAAACAGGAACTGTTTTGGTCCTTCTTGCCAATGCGATCCCAGTGAAACTGTACTTTCACGCGTGCATATTTGTCGGTGAAGATCTCCTCGCCCGCAGGACCGACGACAGTCGCGGTCTGCGGCCCGCGCATGACCGGCCGGATCGTGCTGCGAGGCGGCCGATAACTGATGGAGGTCGGAGCAACCTGAAACATCGCCCGGAAGGTTTCTTCCCTTGCATCGGCGGCGGGGCGGTAGCCGGGGTCGAACAGACGGTAATCTGCGCGAAGCACGACATATTCCGCGTTCTGATCCTTGCGAGGAAAATTTTCAAGCTTGAACCTGCAACCCGAGGCAAGGCCGCGTACGGTGCCGGCGGCCGCGATCCGTTGATGCGCCGCCTGAATTTCCTCCCGCCGCACGACGGCCACTGCATCACCGCGGCTGACCGTCAAATGTGCACCGGGATGGCGATAATGCTCGCCCTGTGCCTCCGCGTGAGAGAAAGGTTGCGCCGATTGCGTCATGAGGTCGGCGCCCGGCTTGGTGAAATCGTAGTCCGTGTGGGCGAAGGTGCCCGGCAGGACAGAACTGGTCGCAACCCAGTCCGTCATATATTCCTCGTCCCGGCGCACGGGATCGCCCTCGGCCCGGAACTTGACGCTCTCATAGCCTCGTGCCGGCTTCAGTTTGTTCATGGCGTCCGCAAGCACGAGTGTGTGTTCACCCTCGTCATACTCGAAGAAGTACATGATGCCTTCGTGCTCGAGCAGCCGCTGCACGAAGTCGAGGTCGGTTTCGTCATATTGCACGCAATATTCCCGCGCCTCGTAGGAACCCTGCAACCGCTTCTCGAATTTTGCCCCCTTGTACTTCGAAAAGACCTTCTCGACGATTTCGACGACGCTCATATTCTGGAAGATGCGGCAATCCGTGCTGTTGCCGAGCAGCCAAAGCCAAGGCCGCATCTCTGCCTCGTAGTAGGCGAACCTTTCCTCGATGCGCGTCAGGCGAAAGTCAGTGACGAGTCCGCTGAACCAGCGTTTCTTGTCTCCGCCTTCCCCTTCCACCGATAGGGGTTTTCCAAGCAGCTTGAGTGCGTCGACATTCTCGTCAGAACTGATGAAGCCCACCGTGAAGGCAAAACACCGACTGACCTCGTCGCGGCCGATGAGATGCGTGAACGTCAGCGCTTCGGATCCGAGCGGCGTCTGGACGGTTGTCTTGCGATCATCAGCCATGCGGAGAATGCCCCTGTCTCGTGACGCCGGCGATCCTGATGGAGAAGCCTAGCATAAAGGCCCGTCGCTCCGGAAGTGACATCGACATTGCAGCAGGCCAGCGCCTATCGAGTTGTGGTCGAGGACGGCAAGACGCGCCCGGAAGGCGAGGATCGGTATGACCAGCACAATCGGACCGGCGCGGCGAAAACGTCATACGCGCGCAATCGATCCCCCGAGCGCGCGATCCGTCCTGACGGAGAATACGAGCTCTTCGATCGCCAGTGCCGCTTCACGCGCCCCATTGGCAAAAACGATGCGACCTGCTCGCGTGCGATGCTGGCCAAGAAAATCCTCCGACAAGGCAAGTTCGATCACCTCGTGCGCTCGCTCGACATCCACCGATCTCAGACATAGCGCCAATCCGGAGCTTTGCGCATAGGCGGCTCTGACGGCCTGCTCGTCCATCTCGGGCGCCTCGTTCGGAACGAAGATTGCCGGGATGCCGCCATAAATACATTCATGGAAGCTGTTGTAGCCGGCATTCGTGATTATCAGGTCGACAGCGTTGAAATATCTGGCGATCGGGTAGATCGCCTTCTGGAGGGTGCCGCCGATATGGTCTTCTCGCTTCGGCGCGAGAGGATTAACTGCATCGATAACCTGGACGCCATGTTTTAGCAGCCCGCTTATGATCGCCGGCCGCAGCCGGCTGACGTCGAAATTACGCTCCGAACCGAGCTGCACGACGGCGACAAGACCGGCCGGATCGGCACCGAGAGCCGATGCAGCCTCCAAACGCGGGAGCCTGTCTTCGTCGTCAACGAGGAGGATGGGAGGAACGCCGATCACGCCAGCGCGCAATTGCGCGGTGATGCCGTGGTCCTCGTCCGCGGCGAACTCGCCCGGCTCGATCACCATGTCGAACCGACGCTGTATCGACGGATCGAGACCATGTCGGGAAGCCCACATCCCACGGCGGATCCAGACCCAGTTTAGATCGGGACGGGCCGCCAGAACCTTTAGAAGACCGGGAAAGGGATGGTTGCTGTCGAAGACGACGCTGTTGACGGCAAACGCCTCGACGGCAGCCAGCAATTCCTGTGCGAAGACTTCGTTCCAGCTGTCGTCAGTCACACCGATCTTCGGGGCGGACGGTATATAGTCAACCGGATGCCCGCGTGCTTCGACAATGGAAGAGCCGGCCGACATTGTCAGGAAGACAGGCTCTATGTCAGACGATATGCGCTCGGCGATCGCCATCAATCGCGTAATGTGGCCAAGCCCTATGCCGTTTGTCGCAACAAACAGAACGCGCCGTCGTCCCATCGGCGACCGTTGCGATCTGTGCGGCCCGGAACGGACCGTTGCCCCCTCGCGCGACGCGGAGAAACCGTCACCATCGACGGGCTTTGCGACCACGGCAAGCGTGGGGGGCGCACAAAGCCCGAGGGCGTCATAGAGCGCACGCATTCTTTCCGGGTAGCGGCTCGTCGAAAACTTCCTCTCGACCAATGTGCGCGCGGCTGTCGACTGGGCGCTGAACTCCTCGGGAGACGCGAGATATCTCTCGAGAACGTGAGGTGTCTCCTTAGGCCGACAATAGACTGCACCGTCTTCGAACAAGTCCCGAAACGATGGATCCAGGATGGTCACAAGCCCGCTCGCCATCGCTTCGGCAATGCCGATGCCAAACGCCTCAATCCAACGTCGACTGTGAAAAAACACATAGAAATCTAGCTTGTTCAGAAACTGCGGCACACCGCTGTTTGAATAGGGTGAGACGTTCCAGTTGGATCCAACAAGAGGCACGAGCTGGTCAGGCACGCCGCCCATGACCTTCACCTGGACATTACCAAGATCGGGATAGGCTGCACGCAGTTCAGCCTCGGTGTCCGGCCATTTCAAGAGATCGCGACGCGAATGCCTGCCGATAATAGCCCGCTCGCGCGGCGGCGGCGCGGCCCTGTCTGGCCATTCGCCGAGGTCGATGAGGTTGAACAGATCATGACCCAAGAGCTGGGGCCTGCCGGCAACGATGTCTTCGAACTGATTGCGCACCTTGGGACCGACCGGAGCAAAGATGACGGGAGCCCCGAACATTCTCTCCAGGTTCCGTTTGACCACGTCGATATTGTATTGGGCATTTCCAGCCCCGTCGAATGGCGGGTGCTGGACCGAAAGTAGGACGACCTTCGATCTTATTCGCAGTGGCCGTGTCGGCATGTGCGCGAACGCCAGAGGATTATGCGCAAATAGAATGTCGCACTCGACTGTCTCCTCGCCGGTCAGCCACGGCACCTCCTGACGCTGGAGAACGTCGAGAAGACGTTCCTCGAACCGCCTGGAGCGGATGTCGGAAACGCCCAGAAATGGAAGGAGCGCTGTCGAGAGACCAAATTGCCGGGCGGCTTGGATCTCGACCCGCACCGCCGATGACGCGCCTCCATAAAATCGAGGATCGGCTGCATGGACAATATCAAAATGCATTAGAAAGCCAGATCGGGTCCACAGTGAGCTACCAGATTGAATTGCCAGTCTTCCGGCAAGCGCGTCAATAAGCGCTTCCGCTCCGACCGAAAGATGAGCTGCGATCGGAACCGCCAAAATTCCTGACGGCAACGGGTTTGGGATTGACCGACCGGGTGATCCTCGATGTCGCGACCGGGACATAGGAACTGTTCGGATACTGGCTGATGAAATTGCGATAGGCTTGATCGGTGTTACTACGCTGTGCGTTGCGCCAAGCCACGGTTTCCGCGCTGGTCGGTGCGCCCCGGTAACCGCTCATCATCGACGCCAGCGTCATGTTTGAGCCTTGAGACGTGCACGAAGCAAGTATCAGCGTTCCGAGGATAGAGATTTTCCGAAGCATATATTGCCCTCCCCGCAGCTTGTTCTTAGTAAGCAGTTTCAAGTTGTGAAAGTCAATGCCCGCAAGATGAAACCCATTATTTCTATGGTTCTGTCCAGATTTGACGGACTGCTCTGGCTTTTCAAGCACCAAATAGATGCACTTTTCAACCTTAAGATTGAGCCGCGGTTTGTCTTAAGTGTGTTCGTCTTTTCCGCTACGACAACTGCTCGGCAAGAAATTCCTCGAAGCCCAGCCCCAACGTGATCTCGCGCGAAATTGCCCATTTACGCAACATGAGGTCGTGACGCCTGCGCGCGTAGTCCTGATATTGGCCGGCCGAAAGCGACGGCAGGTGGCGCACCTGCGGAATAAATTCGACCGGCGTGTCTGCCTGGGACATCAGTTCCTGATGGAATTCGGAAAGGACGATGATCGGATATTCGTTCTTGGCTACGCAAATCCTTCGAACGGATTCGATGGCATCGACAAAGCCGTCCGGCGTTGGCCCGAGCCAGGTGACGAGAGTTCTGGATTTTGCGCGGTTCTGCGCGTCGGCGATCGTATAGCGGAGTTCCTCGGGCATTGCCTGCGCTCGCTTCAGAAGGGCAAAGGCGTCGAAAGGAATTCTCATTCTGAACAAGCTGCGCAAAGGGGTCGGCAAAACCATCTGGTGGGTCTCCGTGCAAAGGACCGGCTTGTTCGATATGCTGGCAATCTCGGTTGCCTGTCTGAGGCTGCTCTCGATGAAGATTTCAGCATCGCTCTGCCGATAAAAGGCGGCCTTGAACCCTGCATGGATGCCGCGCCGCCGACGCTCCGTCGCGGTCGGCAGATCGAGCATGACGAGCTTGCCGTAATCGATTGCATTTGTGCGAAGCCATGTTTCGGTCAGGGACCGATACTTTTCCAGGCGGCTCGTAACGAGATAGGCGATGAAACGCGTCGGTTTGTGAAGCGCGCGAGCATTTCTCAAGAAGGAGTCATAGGTCGGACCATCGTCATTTTCCGCCTCTGTCGGATCGAGGCAGAGCACCCCGTCGATATCGACGCATGCCTTCGACAACAGTCCATGATGCATGAAATTCCACTGGAACAGCCTGGGCTGTTCAACCACCTCGAATATGAAGTCGACGCCCTCAACCCTATCGCCCAGGCCATAGACTGCTGCAAAGACAAATTGAGCGGGGCTTTCGCATGCCAACAACTTGGCTTTGGCTTGCCGCATGGCCCCACCGGTATTGATGCTGTCGTCGAGGACCAGCACCTTTCGAACGTCTGATGCGCCCCTGAACGTAGCCGTATTCTTCGTCGCGCCGAAGGAATAAACACGGCCTTCCACGAAGCTGTCGAGATCGGTCATCGGCAGGTTGGCGACAAGACCCAGCATGTTGGCGGCTAGCAAGCCGCTGCGTGGAATGCCGACGACCAGGTCGATATCGCGAGGCAGCATGTGCAACCCGTTGACGATCGCTCTGTGAAGATCCGATATCGAGCGGTACTGCATCCGCTTTTCGATGCTCCATTGTTCACGTCAGTTGCGCGGCTGTCATTTGCCGTTCTGCTCCACAAAGAGATCGACCTGCGCTTCCATTTTTTGCCGCGTTGCAGCGTCAAGCTTTTTGCCGATTGCCGCGCGCGCCTCATCTGCCCGGTTAACGCCAAGCTTTTCCGCCAGTACGCTATAATAATATGCAAGCGGCACATCCGCCTTTCCCGTGAAGCTGCCCTTGTCGTAGCCGAAGGCAAGATCAAGGTTGGCGAGTTCAAGACCACGGTCGGCCGACAGCTTGAAGAGGGAGAGCGCGCGGTTTCGATCGGCAGGAAGTTTATCGGCGCCTTTCAGGTACAGCCTTGCGGCATAGTAGGGGGCGTATTTGTTGCCCATGTCCGTTGCCTTCAGCAGAGTCTCCAGGCCGCGTGCGGGATCTTTCTTGATGCCCTCTCCGCTGATGTAGGCCTGACCCAGATTTGCCATGGCGTCGATCTGGCCCGTGTCGGCTGCCGCAGTGTAAAGTGCAACGGCCCGCGTGGCATCCTGCTTTACACCCGTGCCCAGCCTGTAGCAGTCACCCAGCGCCGTGATTGCGTTGGCCCAACCACTGGATGCGGCAAGACGATACCAGAGAACCCCTTCTTCTGGCTCCTTCGAGACACCCTGGCCAAGAATATAAGCGGTGCCGACATTTGTGCGTGCACGCAGGTTGCCCATTTTTGCGGCCGCCATGTAGTAGGAGAGGGCTTGATCGTAGTCGACCTTGCGGCCGATTCCCATGCGAGCCATGTAGCCGAGATTGACGAGAGCGGCGCTATACTGGTGACCGCCGGCGATCTTGTAGAAATATTCCGCCCAATTGTACCGACCGGCGATCTCGAGAACACGACCAAGCTGATATTGCAGTCTTGCGTTGTTCGGATCTGCAGCAAGCGCAAAGGCGCAGGCCCGTAATGCGTCGCGCACATTGACGAGGCCATTGCTGACCCCTGGTACCTGTCGCTGGGGATCGTTCGGGTCGGCACCGTAGAGATCGCAGTCGGTGACAAGACTGCGCATCCCGCCGGCCACCTCGGGCAAGACGCTTGGCCACATCCGGAATGTTTCGCTCACCGCTCGCTCGCCGGATTGCTGGAACACGAATTCTTTGGCCTCGGCGTCGACTGCGCTCGGCGCCTGACTGGCAATGGAGGAAGCCACCAAGCTTTCGCGGACATAGAGCCCGCGTTTGGAAAGGGCGGCAACCTGGACACGGCTCTTTTCTTCCGCCTCCGCCGCATGCGCGCTGTTGGGAAAGATTTTGGCGAAGCGCTCGAAATCAGCAGGATCTGGACTATCCTTAATGAAGGTCCAAAGTACCTCGTCGATATCAACCGGACTAGACGTTTCCGTGGGCGGAACGACAGGGTCTGCGTTGAGAACGGCTGCCTGTGGCCGGAACACGAACCGTGTTTCGATCGAGCCGGTGATCCACGGTATTTGGGCATTGCCGGTGGCTTGCCTGACATCGCCGCGAACAGTTCGAAACGTGTCGTAGACATCCAGATTCGGTCGCTGCAGGGCATTGGCGAGCGCCGACGAATAGGGGCTGTTCAGCCCAGTACCATCATAAGCAACTTCACCAGCGCTGGTCGCGTAAGCCATCAGGACCTGTCCGCTGCCGGCCTCGGTATCCGCCAGCCCCTGATGAAGACCCTCGAAATTTGCAGCCGGATTGTTGCGGCACGCATCAAGAATGAAGAGCTTCAGTCCGACTGGATCGTCCTTGACAATATCGATGAGGTCGTTGAGGGCGACCGCATCCGCGACGACTTTTTGCGCCGAGCTGGTATCGACATCCACTGGCAGCAGCAGATTGCGGCCACTTGCCTGCAAGGCGTGGCCGGCATAGTAGAACACGGCAATGTCGGCCCCGATCAGATGGGTCCGGATGGTCTCTTTCAGGTCTTTGACCGCTTCTTTCTTCAGATCGTAAAACAGAAGGACGTCGAAATTCAATTCAGTCAGGGTATTCGCGATCAGCTTGGCGTCGTTGTGAGGATTGCTCAGCGGCGCAAAGGGATAGTCACTGTTACCGATGACGATTGCAGCGCGCTTCTCTGCGTGAGCAGGTGACGCCAAGATTTGAAACGCGATTAGCAGAAATAGGCAGATGAGGAAACGTGGGCCCCGCCCCTGCGCAAATGTGAACACCATCACCATCGCTCCCATGGAAAGGCCGTGCCCGACTCCATCGGTGCAAAGCCTCAAACGTTGCTTGTCCGCCTGCCACCCGTACGATCGAAAATAGGAAGTATATTTTTCGCTGAAATATCCGCTAATTTACCTGTTTACACACGAAGCGATAGCCTTTCTGCAATACATAAATCGATCTGCCGCAATTGCTGAAGTTGACAAAGATCTCCTTCGCGTGCCGATCGTGGAAAGTGAGCCTCGATTCGACCAGTTGATCGCATAGACGTTCAGAGCTCCATATGGGTGGTTGGTGACTATCCGGAGGGACGAAAACAGACTTACCTCTGATCGAAATCGGCTGTTCTCTGTCGAATTTCCCGTTGCAGGGAGCAAGGCGGGGGCCTGATGGCGTGATCGAGGCGATGCGCAGCGGCGCGCGCAGCCAGGCAAGAAGAAAGCGTCGTCGATCGAAACGTGGCATTGGACCTTCACAGTGGCTGATTGATCCCACCCATGAACCGGCTCAACATTGCAACAGTCTGTCATGTCGCATTCACGGTGACGCAGACGAAGATTTTTATGCCTGAGAGGTGACCTTCCGCTGCGCTGTTCTGAGCCCCTTCCTGTCGATCCAGTTTTTGATTTCGGCGGCAATCGCCTCAGGCTGATCCTCGGGGGCAATGTGGCGCGCTGGCCCGCAGCCCCTGATTTCCAGGCCGGCGATGGTGTCGCGGCACCACGAAATCATCTCGCTGCCGATCAATAGCGTTTCGGCGGGCCCGTCGAAGGTCAGCAGCAGCTTGGGAGTTTGAGGACTGGCGGAAAGCCAGCGGTCATAACTCTCGATTCTGGCGACGACATCGGCCGGCTCGCCGTTGATCGGCATGGCGCGCGGCCATTCCAGCAGCGGGCGCCGGCTGTCGCGGTCCGGATAGGGGGCGCGGTAGACGTCCCATTCGGCATCGCTCAGCCCTTTCAGCGTGGTCGCGCGCAAGGCCTGTTCGATGAAGAAATTTTCGTCGAGGACCTTGGCCTCGCCGGTTCCCGTACCCCGCAACAGTTCATAACGCACTCTTCCGCCGTCTGGCAGATCCTCCCAGCTCATCGGCCGCAGGATGGTTTCCATGAAGGCGATGCCGCGCACCCGTTCGGCGTGGCGTGAAGCCCAGTCGAATGCCAGCGCGCCGCCCCAGTCGTGGCCGACGAGCACGACATCGTCGAGGTCAAGCGCATCGAACCAGGCGTCGAGATAGGCGATGTGATCGCCATAGCGATAGCCGATATCGGGTTTGCCGGATCGTCCCATGCCGATGAGATCGGGCGCCAGGCAGCGGCCGGGCCCGATAACGGGCATGATGTTCCGCCAGAGATGCGATGAGGTGGGATTGCCGTGCAGGAAGACGATCGGATCGCCCTCCCCCAGTTCCTCGTAGGAGATGAACGAGGTGAGAATATCGATGGTCGGCATATGGAGCTCCGCGCTTTTGTGCTATATAGGCAGGCGACTGTCCATTTATCATATAGACAGTTACCTGTCTATATTGTTGCGCGGGGTTTCATGTCGGCTTCTTCCCTTGGCCTGTTGTTGCGTCTGGTCCATCAGCATTGGACGCAGGCCGTCGAAGCGGCACTCGATGAGGCCGGCTACGGTGATATCCGCCCACCGCATGCCAACGTTTTCACTTTCGCGCGGCCCGAGGGCATCCAGGTCAGCGAGCTGACCAAGCTCGCCCGGGTGCGTAAGCAGACGATGACGCAGGCTGTCGAAGAACTCGAGCGCCTGGGTTATGTCGAGCGCCGGCCAGATCCGAACGATCGGCGCGGCCGGCTGGTGTTTTTGACGGAAAAAGGCCAGGGGGTCAGGCCGATAGCAATGGCGGCGGGCCGGCGCGTCGATGAAAGTTGGGCCGCCTTGACCAGCCCGCAGCAGATGGATGATCTGCGGACAGCACTCCGGCGGCTGCTGGAGCAATTGCAATAGCGAAGCGGGGCTGGCTTGAGACGACCCTTTCCACTTAACCGTCGCACGACCGAAGGAAAATTCATGCCGGGTGACAACAGCAAGGGCGCCGAAGAGGATGTCGTCATCATCGGCGCCGGTGCCGCCGGCATCGCCGCCGCCCGTCGCCTGCAGGCAATCCGCCCGGATCTTTCCATCCTCCTGCTTGAAGCCAGCGATCGTCTCGGCGGGCGCGCCTGGACGGTCGGACTGCCTGACGCCGATGTCGCGCTCGATCTCGGCTGCGGCTGGCTGCATGGCGCGCGGACCAAT
>NZ_JALBGX010000150.1:0-15249 GCF_023006465.1 Rhizobium sp. PRIMUS64
CTGCATCCACGCCCTTCGGCGGCGCCAGCGAGCCGCGCATGCGCTCGAGCCAGAGGGCGAGCGCCTTCGAACGCGCTTCCGACAGCCGCCTCACCTGTTCGGTGTTTTCAGAAATCTCCCAGGCGAGGATGCGGCGCATCAGCGGATCGTTTCTCAAGGCGTCGAGGAGGAGAAGCGACAGCCGCTCCATCAGGTCGCCATAGGTGAGCAGGAACATGCCGCCGGCGTCTTCCGGGATTCGATCCTTCACCCATGTGCCGAGATCGGCGCCGATCGCCTCGACCAAGCCGTCGAGGCCGCCATAGTAGCGATAGATCAGCTGCTTGTCGCAACCAGCGCGGCGGGCAACCGCATTGATGCCGAAATTCTGGAAGCCTTCCTCGGCCAGCAGGCCCTTGGCTGCGGCAAGGATTGCGCGCTCGGTGGCGCCGCGATCACGCACGCGCCGTTCCGGCTCTCCGTCGACCCCGGGTGAATTTTCAAGATTTACCGCTTCATTCAGCATGACCGACCCTTCCCCGCTGTCACCAATCGGTGAGTAGCGGGGAGGCTTCATGCAATCAATCCTATCCCTTTGGGAAGATTGTGGATATTCCAGCCGGACCGTTGATTGTCCGTCGAACGGATGTGGAAAGCTGCACGCTGGACTGATCGGATCTGTCTAGAAATCTCGTCCTGGCGGTTGATCGTGATGGACGAACCCGGCATAGCTGCATTATGAACAAATCTAACAATCTCCGCTAAGGCCCTGCAATGGTGAACTATATCGAAGCCTCTACCGCGCCCCCGAAGAATACGGGCGCCATCCGGCTTTATGACGCTGAAGCATTCGAGGGTATGCGCAGGGCATGCCAGCTGACCGCGCGCTGCCTCGATGCGCTTGCCGACATCGTCAAGCCCGGCCTGCTGACTGATGAAATCGACCGGTTCGTCTTCGATTTCGGCATGGATCATGGCGCCTATCCGGCGACGCTGAATTATCGCGGTTACACAAAATCGACCTGCACTTCGATCAATCACGTCGTCTGCCACGGTATTCCGAACGACAAACCGCTGCGTGACGGCGATATCGTCAATATCGACGTCACCTTCGTGCTCGACGGCTGGCATGGGGATTCCAGTCGGATGTATCCCGTCGGCGTCGTCAAGCGTGCTGCCGAGCGGCTGCTCGAGGTCACCTATGAATCACTGATGCGCGGCATTGGCGCCGTCAGGCCCGGCGCCCGCACCGGCGCGATCGGCGAGGCGATCCAGACCTATGCGGAAGCCGAACGCTGTTCGGTGGTGCGCGATTTCTGCGGCCATGGCGTTGGCCGGCTGTTCCACGATTCGCCGAATATCCTGCACTACGGCCGCGCCAACGAGGGGCCGGAGCTGCGCGAAGGCATGATCTTCACCATCGAGCCGATGATCAACCTCGGTCGGCCGCATGTGAAGGTGCTCGCCGACGGCTGGACGGCGGTCACCCGCGACCGCTCGCTGTCGGCCCAGTACGAACATACCGTCGGTGTCACCTCCGACGGCTGCGAGATCTTCACGCTGTCGCCGGGTGGGCTCGACCGCCCCGGTCTGCCATCGCACAACGGGTGACGATTCGATGGCGAAAGGCCCCGTTTCGACATCTTCCGACGACGAGCTGCCTTTCGAGACGCAAGAGCCCATTGCCGCCGACGAACGCTCATTCTTTGGCGGACGACCGCAGAAACCGTCCGCACCAAATGCCAGGACCGCCCTGCCCGCTTCGCTTGCCGGCCATGAACATTATCATGGCCATCGCGAGCGGTTGCGTGACCGCTTCCGTGAGCTGGGCGACACCGCGCTTGCCGACTACGAAATCCTCGAGCTGCTGCTTTTTCGCCTGATCCCGCGGCGCGACACCAAGCCGATCGCCAAGGCGCTGATCGAGCGGTTCGGCTCGCTCTCCGGCGTCTTCGGTGCGCCTGCGGCGCTGCTGACCGAGGTAAAGGGCGTCGGCGAGGCCGTGGCGCTCGACCTGAAGCTGATCTCGACTGTCGCCCACCGGACCTTGAAGAGCGAGCTCAGGAGCAAGCAGGTCCTGTCTTCGTGGTCTTCGGTCATCCAATATTGCCATGCCGCCATGGCGCACGAGACACGCGAACAGTTCCGCATCCTCTTCCTCGACAAGCGCAATGTGCTGATCGCCGATGAGGTGCAAGGTCGCGGCACGGTCGACCACACGCCGGTCTATCCGCGCGAGGTGGTGAAACGCGCGCTCGAGCTTTCGGCAACGGCGATGATCCTGGTGCACAACCATCCGTCCGGCGACCCGACACCGTCGCGCGCCGACATCGACATGACGAAGGTGATCATCGATGCGGCCAAGGCTCTCGATATCACCGTCCACGACCACGTCATCATCGGCAGGGATGGCCATGTCAGCCTGAAGGGGCTGAAGCTGATCTGAAAGGCACAGGTCCGGCGGAATCGGCGGCTGTAAAACAATCTGTAACATTGACCGGCTAACGATGGACGGGCGACATTTTGCGTCGCAAAATGATTCCTTTCCAATCCGGGGCTTGATGATGCTTCAGTACGATCTCGTTGTGGTGGGCAGCGGTCCCGCAGGGCGCCGCGGCGCGATCCAAGCGGCAAAACTCGGCAAGAAAGTGCTTGTCATCGAGCAGGGCAAGCGCGTCGGCGGCGTGTCCGTGCACACCGGCACCATCCCCTCGAAGACGCTGCGCGAGACCGCACTTAATCTTTCCGGCTGGCGCGAACGCGGCTTCTACGGCCGGTCTTACCGCGTCAAGGAAGAGATCAGTGCAGATGACCTGCGCCGCCGCCTGCTGATTACGCTCAACCACGAGGTCGAGGTGCTTGAACACCAGTTCGCCCGCAACCGCGTGCAGCATATTCGCGGCAAGGCGAGCTTCATCGATGCGTCGACGCTGCAGGTGATCAAGGATGACGGTGAGACCACGCAGGTCACCGGCGCCAGCGTGCTGCTTGCCGTCGGCACAAAGCCTTTCCGCCCCGATTACATACCCTTCGACGGCAAGACCGTGCTTGACAGCGACGAACTGCTCGACATCCAGGACCTGCCGCGATCGATGGTTGTCATCGGCGCCGGCGTCATCGGCATCGAATATGCGACGATCTTCAGCGCGCTCGACACGGCTGTCACCGTGATCGACCCGAAGGCGACAATGCTCGACTTCATCGACAAGGAAATCATCGAGGATTTTACCTACCAGCTGCGCGACCGCAACATGAAGCTGCTGCTCGGCCAGAAGGCCGACAAGGTGGAGACGCTTGAGAATGGCAAGGTCGAGCTGACGCTCGACAGCGGCCGGCGCCTGACGACCGACATGGTGCTTTTCGCCGCCGGCCGCATGGGGGCGACCGATGCGCTGAACCTTCAGGCCATCGGCCTCGAAGCCGACAGCCGCGGCCGTCTCAAGGTCAATCCGGAAACCTTCCAGACATCGGTTGCCAATGTCTATGCCGCCGGCGACGTCGTCGGCTTTCCGAGCCTTGCCTCGACCTCGATGGAACAGGGCCGCATCGCCGCCCGCGTCGCGATCGGCGCGGTCGCCAAGGAACCGCCGAAATATTTCCCCTACGGCATCTATGCCGTGCCGGAGATTTCGACCTGCGGCCTGACCGAAGAAGAGATGAAGGAGCGCGGCATTCCCTATGAATGCGGCATCGCCCGCTTCCGCGAGACGTCACGCGGTCATATCATGGGCCTCGACACCGGGCTTTTGAAGCTGATCTTCTCGCTGAAGACGCGCCGCCTGCTCGGCGTGCATATCGTCGGCGAAGGCGCCACCGAGCTGGTGCATATCGGCCAGGCGGTGCTCAATCTCAAAGGGACCGTCGAATATTTCGTCGAAAACACCTTCAACTACCCGACGCTCGCCGAAGCCTACAAGATCGCCGGGCTCGATGCCTGGAACCGGATGGGCGACATCAAGTCGGAACTCTAAGTCCGTCGCGTAGACAGCAAATCCGGGAACGACATTGCGCATCATTTCGCTGAACGCATGGGGCGGCAGGCTGCATGAGGCCCTGATTACCTACGTCACCGAGGCCGATCCGGATGTGCTGTGCCTGCAGGAGGTGCTGCGGGCGCCGGGTACGGGCTGCGGCTGGTCGGTCTATCGGGACGGCGATGTCGAGTTGCCGCAGCGCTTCAATCTCTTTACCGAGATCAGCGCCGCCCTGCCCGGCCACGACGGCTTCTTCTGCCCGACCTCGAAAGGCGAGCTTTTCGATGGCGATACCGTCATTGTCGCCGAATTCGGGCTGGCGACCTTCGTGCGCAAAACCCACTCCGTCATCGCCCAGGGGCTGGACTTCGTGCATGGCCGTTTTTCCGCTGATGGCTGGGGCGAACATCCGCGGCCCCGAAACGCCCATTGCATCCGCCTCTTCAGCCATGAGCATGCTTCAACCATAACTATCGCCCACATGCATGGCCTGCGCGATCCCGCAGGCAAGGGCGATACCGCAGCGCGCGACGAGCAGGCCGTAGCGCTGATCAGGCTCATCGAGCGCGTCTGGCCCGGCGACGAAAGGCTCGTCGTCTGCGGCGATTTCAACGTGCTGCCCGACAGCGCGACCTTTACGATTCTTGCCAGACTCGGGCTTTCCGATCTCGTCACCGGATACGGCCTTGTAGACACGCGAACCTCCTACTATCTGAAGCAGGGCCGCTTTGCCGACTACATGCTGGTGACACCGGAGGTGAAGGTTGCCAAATTCGAAGTGGTCGTGGCACCCGAAGTCTCCGACCATCGCGCATTGCTGCTCGATATCGGGTAGTATATTGAGGAATGATACACTTCACGGAGCGTTTGCGCGCCGTGCCGTTTTTTACGCCTTAGTTTGACCTCCTAAATCGCATTGATGTGTCGTGCCTGCTATATGCCTTCAACGCCATTTTGCCTTCGGGCAAAAGCTTCTAAAGAAAGATAGATACTCTTGTCCCATGTCTTAGAAGCTGCGCGCCGACGTTTTCAGCTGATCCTGATCAAGCCGTCGCATTATGATGATGACGGCTACGTCATCCGCTGGTGGCGGGCGATGATCCCCTCCAATTCGCTTGCGGCTCTTTACGGCATCGCCGCCGAATGTGCCGAGCGCAAGGTGCTCGGCGACGATACGGCGATCGACATCACCGTGATCGACGAAACCAACACCCGGATCGATGTCGCCGGACTGCTGGCGCAGTTCAAGCGCCACGACAATTTCGGCATGATCGCGCTCGTCGGCGTCCAGACCAACCAGTATGCGCGCGCCCTCGATATCGCCCGGCCGTTCCGGGATGCCGGCCTGCCGGTTTCGATCGGCGGCTTTCATGTTTCCGGCTGCCTGTCGATGCTGGATGGCAAGGCGGTCGGGCTCGACGCCTGCCGCGACATGGGCATCTCGATGTTTGCCGGCGAGGCCGAGGGCCGGCTCGACATGGTGCTGCGCGACGCCGCCGCCGGCGAACTGAAGCCGCTCTACAATTTCATGAACGACCTTCCGGGCATCGGCGGCACGCCGGTTCCCTTCCTGCCGAAGGACAATATCCAGCGCACGCTCGGGCTCAGCACCAGCTTCGATGCCGGGCGTGGCTGTCCCTATCAGTGCTCGTTCTGCACCATCATCAATGTGCAGGGACGCAAGTCACGCTTCCGTTCGGCCGACGACGTCGAGAAACTGGTGCGAATGAACTGGGCGCAGGGCATCCACAAATTCTTCATCACCGACGATAATTTCGCCCGCAACAAGGATTGGGAAGCGATCTTCGACCGGCTGATCGAGCTCAAGGAGCGGGATGGCATTCCGCTCGGCCTGATGATCCAGGTCGACACGCTCTGCCACAAGATCCCTAACTTCATCGAGAAATCCAGGCGCGCCGGTGTCACCCGCGTCTTCATCGGCCTCGAAAACGTCAATCCGGACAATCTGACCGCCGCCAAGAAGAACCAGAACAAGATCACTGAATACCGCAAGATGCTGCTCGCCTGGAAGGCACAGGGCATCATGACGCTTGCCGGTTATATCTTGGGCTTCCCGGCCGATACGCCGGAATCGATCCGCCGCGACATCACGATCATCCAGGAAGAGCTGCCGCTCGACGTCATCGAATTCTTCATCCTGACGCCGCTGCCCGGTTCCGAGGACCATCAGGTCCTGTGGAAGAAGGGCATCGAGATGGATGCCGATCTCAATATCTATGATGTCGAGCACGTCTGCACCGCGCATCCCAAAATGAGCAAGCAGGAATGGGAAGACATCTACCACGAGGCCTGGTCGCTCTATTATTCGCCTGATCATATGAAGACGCTGCTGCGCCGTGCCGTGGCGACGGGGGTACCGCTCGCAAGGCTCGTCAAGGTTCTCGTCTCCTTCGCGACCACCGTGCCGCTAGAAAACGTGCATCCGCTGCAAAGCGGCCTGCTGCGCCTGAAGACCCCGTCGGAGCGGCGCCCGGACCTGCCGCGTGAGAATCCGCTGGTCTTCTGGCCGCGTTTTGCCTGGGAAACCTTCAGAAAACATGCTTCGCTCGCCGGCACGATCATTGGCTTGACGATTTCGGCATTCCTGATTTCAAGGGATGCGAAGTCGAAGACCTATATGGATCAGGCCCTGACGCCTGTTGCCGACGACGAAGAAGAAACGCTCCACCTCTTCACACAGACCGCCGGCGGCGCCGCAGCCGTCAGCCATGTCAGGAAAGTCGCGCAACTGACAGCGCATTGAGCGGTAATTCTTGAACGCCGGATGACGCCCAAAAACATGGGCGGCATCAAACTCTAAGCCAATGCATGTCGATAAAGCGCGTCGCTTGAATCAAGTTTGACAACGCGCTTTGAAGGCTCCGAATTTAGTGGCCGTTTAAGC
Source organism: Rhizobium sp. PRIMUS64 (assembly GCF_023006465.1). Lineage (NCBI taxonomy): Bacteria > Pseudomonadati > Pseudomonadota > Alphaproteobacteria > Hyphomicrobiales > Rhizobiaceae > Rhizobium > Rhizobium sp. PRIMUS64. Next base: position 6,859 of record NZ_JALBGX010000150.1, read on the forward strand.
GACTTGGATCATCTGGGTCGTCTCGGCCACTTGCAGCGTGTCGACGAATTCGACGATCTTGACGGGTTTCCCATCTCGGAAATGGATCTTGTCGACGAATTCCGTATGGAAGCTCACGCCCGATGGGATATGCCTGACCTCGCCTTCGCGATGGGCAAAGACCATTTGCTCATCTTCGTCCACATAGATGCCGGCTGTCCTGATATTCGATAGATCCCACACTGTGATGAGCTGGGTTATCGCTTGGCGAAAAGCATGCCCGCTTGATTCAGTCGAAAAAGGCGCCATCCGTGTATTGCCGACCATGCGAAAGGTGCAATCCCCGCCGATCAGCGCCAGCGTAGCTTCGACATCGCCGCGGTCACGCACAGCATAAATTTCTTCCACGAGCTTCTTCATGTCATGCTTTGCAGTCATTTTCAGGTCCCTCCACCATCAGCGAAATCTGCATCTAATTATACTTAAATGCAACCCTTTGTTGTTCACAGTGAATAAACACAATGGAGTAGGCGACGAGAATGAAACTGCCCTGTATAATAGAAAAAGGCCCCGCACGATGGCGAGGCCTTCCAAACTTTACTGCATGATTCCTTAAATCGGAATCCGATTTCAGGATGCGGCAATTCAAAGTGTTACAGCGTCCTTTGCGCGTCTAAAATGACGCGCGGCGCTGTAGGACTGAAAAGCGATTATTCGGCGCTTTCGTCAGCCGCCTTCTTCTTCGGAGCAGCCTTCTTCTTCGGTGCGGCTTCTTCGCCTTCACCGGCGTCAGCTGCTTCTGCCTTGGCGGCAGCCTTTTTCTTCGGCGCGGCCTTCTTGGTCTCGGCCTTCGCCTCGCCTTCTTCCTCGGCGAGCAGCTCTTCCTTCGTCACCTTCTTGTCGGTGACGTCGATTTCGGTCAGCAAGTGATCGATGACCTTCTCTTCGAAGATCGGCGCGCGGATCGACGCGGCGGCACCCGGCTGGCTGCGGAAGAATTCGAGGATCTGCTTTTCCTGGCCCGGATACTGGCGCAGCTGATCGTAAATGGCGCGCTGCATCTCGTCTTCGCTGACCTCGACGCCGGCCTTTTCGCCGATTTCGGAGAGAACGAGGCCGAGGCGAACGCGGCGCTCGGCGAGCGTCTTGTATTCCTCGCGAGCCTTCTCCTCAGTCGTGTCTTCGTCCTCGAAGGTCTTGCCGGACTGGGCGAGGTCGTTGTTCACCTGGCTCCAGATGCCGTTATATTCGGCGTCGACGAGCGAGTTCGGAGTCTCGAACTTGTACATCTCGTCGAGCTGGTCGAGGATCTGACGCTTCAGCTTCTGGCGGGTCAGCGAGCCGTACTGCGATTCGATCTGGCCACGGACGATTTCCTTCAGGCGATCGGCCGATTCGATGCCGAGCTTGGAGGCGAGTTCGTCGTTGATCTCGACATCGGCAGGTGCTGCGACTTCCTTGACTGACACGTCGAAGGTCGCTTCCTTGCCGGCGAGGTTTTTGGCCGGGTAGTCGGCCGGGAAGGTCACGGTGATGGTCTTCTCAACGCCGGCCTTGACGCCGACGAGCTGGTCTTCGAAGCCCGGAATGAAGCGGCCGGACCCGAGCACCAGTTCGGCGCCCTGGTCGGTGCCGCCTTCGAAGGCTTCGCCGTCGACCTTGCCGACATAATCCATGGTGATGCGGTCGCCGTTCGCGGCCTTGCCGGTCTTGGTCTCGTAGGCGCGGGCGCTTTCGGCGACCTTCAGGACCTGCTCGTTGACTTCGTCGTCCGAGATGTCGATGACTTCGCGCGTGACCTTGATGCCCTTGACCGACTTCAGTTCGATCGGCGGCAGAACTTCATAGGAGAGCGTGAATTCGAAATCCTGCTCGGCAGCGAGGATCTTGTCGGCTTCGTCCTTGTCTTCCGTCATGGCGATTTCCGGCTGCGTGGCCGACTTCTCACCGCGGCTGGACAGGATGGCGGCCGGCTGCTCGCGGACGATCTCGTTGACGAGGTCGGCCATGATCGACTTGCCGTAGACCTTCTTCAGGTGAGCAGCGGGTACCTTGCCCGGACGGAAGCCGTTGATGCGAACCTTGTCCTTCACATCGGCAAGACGCTCATTCATCTTGTCTTGCATGTCCTTGGCCGGGATAACGACCTTGATTTCGCGCTTCAGCCCTTCAGCGAGCGTTTCGATAACCTGCATGTCTTCCTACCTTCATTTCGTGGCGGCCGTGCCCAGACGCCGTTCGTTTCGATGAGCACGACGCCGGCGATCCTGCCGCGCGTGGCTTTTCCCAATTCCTGTATCATTCCGCCCAAAGGGGAACGGCACTCGCGGGGTGTTCGGGACAACTCTCGGCTGCCCTAAGCCAACCGATTTCAGTCTCCCGCCTGCAAACAGCTTGGTGCGGGTAGAGAGACTTGAACTCCCACGCCTTGCGGCACCAGAACCTAAATCTGGCGTGTCTACCAATTTCACCATACCCGCGTTCACAAAACCGCATGCCTATGCCTGCGCATGAGGCCTTCCGGAGCGCGGCGTCTCTATATCACCCGATTTGGTCGAGGCAAAGGAAAAATGAACGGCAAATGACAGGGGACCTGCGGCCCTGCTGCCGCCCTCCTCCGAAGTGCCGTCGGATCAGTAAAGCGGCTCGTCGTAAACCGCCTTGCCGTCAACGAGAAGGCTGCGGATTTGCGCGCTTCCATCAGCCGAGACACGCACCGATATTGCGACATTGCCGTCGTTGCGGGCCTCCTCGATCGGCTTGCCCTTGCCTTCAGGAACGTAGTAGCGCTCGATGCCGTATTCGACACGCATATTGTCCCCGGCGGCAAGTGCGCCACTATAAAATGGCAGGCTGCGCAGGATCACCGTCTCCGGCTGCGGAGGCAGCTCGTGGAAGGACGATTCGGTGACTGTCCAGAAACCGTCCTCCTGCTTCTTCAACCGAACCCATAACACCCGTTCGCCAACCTCGGCCGGAATCCCGCCGGAAACCGTCTGAACCGGCACTGAGGAAATGTCGTAGTTCAAGACGACATAATCGCCGCGCAAGAAATCGCGCGGATCGACGGGCGCCGTCTTCAACAGCACCTCGGCGCCGTTGCTGAGGATCGACGCCCGGCTCTGGATGATCGTGCCGAGGATAAGGGTCTGCAGACCGGCGACGATGATGGCCGAAAGCAGATAGCCCTTGCCGGATTGCAGCTTTGCCATGAACGAGCTCATGCGCGCTCCCCCTGGGCATTCGCCGAAAAACGCCGTTCGAGACGGATGACCATCCAGGCGACCAGCGCGACCACGAGACCGGAGAAAAGGAAGAGGCTCGACGTGCCGAGGATGGAGCCGACGGTGACGGAGGCGAGATAAAGCATCTCGGCGGCAAAGGTCGCATAGGCGAGATATCGCACCGCGCCGTTATCCCTGCCGTGCAGGGCGATCGCCAGCACGGAAGCGGCAAGCGTCGCCACTCCTAGCACCACCAGCCGCCAGCCATCCTCGATCTCGATATGCAGCAGCAGGAAGCCGATTACAGCGACAAGGAAGCTGTAGAAGGCCGGAGCCGCACCGGCGCTCCTGATCAAGGAGGCGATACGCGGGAGCGGCACCGCCGTCAGGACAAAGGCCGCCATTCCGCCGATCGCGAAGGCTAGCGCCACGGCGATCTCCTCATAAAGAGTATAGAGCCAGGCCAGCCAGCCGATCAGCAGCAGATAGGCCAGATGGCGAGCCCGCTCGGCGCCGGTATACCGCACCAGCCCGATGACGATCACCGCCATGAGAGGCGCCATCCAGGGATCGAAGCCTATCCAATGTGTGTCGTTGTTCTCAAGATAGACGGCGAAGGACGCCCAGGAGAGGAAGCCCGCGACGACTGCCACGGCACCCGAACGGAACAGGATCGCCGAGATCGTCGCGATCGCGAACCAGAGATACATCACCGTCTGCTCGTCGCCGGAGAGGTGATACATCTGCCCGACCAGCGAGATGGCGCCGCCGAAACTCATAGCGCCGATGACCAGCAAGCCACCTGCGGCCGCTGTCGCGCCGCGGGCAAGCATCCGGGCAGCGGCGATATGCACCAACCAGATCAGGGCGAGGATGCCGCCGACGCGGACAAGGCGCGGGATAGCTTCCCAGTTGGAGGCGACGACCAACAGGATGGCAGCGGCAAGCAGTACCGCCGCCAGCGCCATCAGCACCCTGCCGAGGCTGAAGCTTGCAGGGCGGCTGTCATATTCGGCGAGAAGCGCACCTGCCGTTTCCTGCCCGAGCAGGCCCTTGCCCACCCAAAGCGAGAGATCCCGCTCCAATCTGCCGCGATACATGCTCAACCCCTTGATTTCCGGAACGTCGACTGCGGCGCTGCGGCTCACGCCGTTATAGACGCAGCACGGGCGTTCGCAAACGCTGTTGCGACAAACATACAAGTTCCTCATTGGTCTAAATAGTATCGAGTGTTAACCGGCCGCTAACGGCAGAAGCGCTAATATAAGCTTATGGTCGGAGAGGCATGCGATCCTTGCATATCCCCCATGAATTTATTGCACTGCACAATACTCATTAGTCATACTATTGATCAGAACATCGAAGCGCGGGGATGGCGCCCCGGCCCGGCTCCAGCCGGATGCCCGCGGATGCTTTGTCCGTGACGAGATTCGCAGCTGCGCACTCCTCCTCCCAGCGCGCTGCGATAGACTGGCAACACTCCTCCTCCCAGTTGTCAGTCACCATCACACGCCCGCCGGATCCTCCCCCGGCGGGCGTTTTTGTTGAGCCAAAGCTTTATTAAAGCATTGATGGTTGAAGGATTTTCGTCGTGTGACGCCGTCAATGCCACATTGCGTCACACCGCCCCACCAACCCCGTGAACAGATGCGCGACTTCCGATCCGAAGCGGAACGCCTCTTTGTTGCAGAAGGACGGGCGGAACTGGCGGAGGGAGCGGCGTTTTCCGCTGCGGCACCCCATTCGCCCCTCCAAATCGACCTGCTCTCCTAAAAGTCATTCTGCCTATTCGTTGACCAAAAAACGGTAAGTCTGCGTCAAATACCCTTTGAGCATTGCATCATTTGCATGGGTGATCTGAAAACTTGGCTGTTTTAGTCTTTCGCGCCGCAACATATATTCCGGTCATCAAATAGAGGTCAGCGCCGATCGGTGGCTGCTGGCAGATGAAACCCTCGGAAAGGGGCTTAACATGAACTTCTCTCGCTCTTTCAATAACTGGCGCAAGTATCGTCAGACCGTCACGGAACTCGGCCGCATGACCAACCGCGAATTGCACGATCTCGGCATCGACCGTTCGGACATCCATCGCGTTGCCCGAGAGGCTTCTTCCCGCTAATTCAAGGCGATCGCCGCTCCTCCCAAGCACGATTGCTCTCGATCGAAACGCCCGCTGTACCCACAGCGGGCGTTTTCTTTTGTCTGCACGTGGTGGCCGCGGCGGTTGCATGTTTTTCCGCTTGATTAGCCCGCTCAAAAAATATTCACCGCCTAATTGTCGAGCATCACATTGCACAATTGCATGGCAGACGCCTTTTATTTGCACTGCACAATCGGACGGTTCTCGCCTATATAAACATCAACCGCAGAGAGACAGGCGATCCCGCCGTCCCGCGGACATAGGAAGAAGACAATGAACCCGATCCGCATTGCAAAAAGCTGGCTCAGCTACCGTCGTACGCTCAACGAACTCGGCGGCCTTTCCAACCAGACCCTGTCCGATATCGGCGTCAGCCGCTACGACATCCGCAATATTGCATCCCGCTCGTTCCGCTAATAGCGAGTACGATGCTTCCAAGACGGCGCCACGAAGGCGCCGTTTTTGATTCCGGGGTACTGGGCCACGAAGGCGCCGTTTTTGATTCCGGGATGCTGGGCCACGAAGGCGCCGTTTTTGATTCCCGGGTGTTGGATCGCACCTGCCGACATGGTATCAGCCCAGGATGAACACGATCTCCTCCTATTCCCCCATCCACGTCGTCGGCGGCGGGCTTGCCGGTTCGGAAGCCGCCTGGCAGATTGCCAGTTCCGGCGTTCCGGTCATCCTGCATGAAATGCGGGGGGTGCGTGGCACGGATGCGCATAAGACCGACGGCCTGGCCGAACTTGTCTGTTCCAATTCCTTCCGTTCCGACGATGCGACCAGCAATGCCGTTGGCGTCATCCATGCAGAGATGCGCATGGCGGGCTCGCTGATCATGGCCGCTGCCGATCGGTGCCAGGTACCGGCCGGCGGTGCGCTCGCCGTCGATCGTGACGGCTTCTCCGAGGCGGTGACCAAGGCGGTCCATGACCACCCGCTCATCACCGTCGTGCGTGAAGAGATCACCGGCCTGCCGCCCAGTGACTGGGATCTTGCCATCGTTGCCACCGGACCGCTGACGGCGCCGTCGCTCGCGAGCGCCATCCAGGCAGAAACCGGCGAGGATTCGCTCGCCTTCTTCGACGCCATCGCGCCGATCGTCTACCGCGAGAGCATCGACATGGATATCTGCTGGTATCAGTCGCGCTACGACAAGGTCGGGCCTGGCGGCACCGGCAAGGATTATATCAACTGCCCGATGGACGAGGCGCAGTACAATGCCTTCGTCGACGCGCTGATATCAGGCGACACGGTCGGTTTCAAGGAATGGGAGGGCACGCCTTATTTCGACGGCTGCCTGCCGATCGAGGTGATGGCTGAACGCGGCCGCGAGACACTGCGCCACGGACCGATGAAGCCGATGGGGCTGACGAACGCGCATAACCCGACAGTCAAGGCCTATGCCGTCGTGCAGCTGCGGCAGGACAATGCACTCGGCACGCTCTACAACATGGTCGGCTTCCAGACGAAGCTGAAATATGGCGCGCAGGCGGACATTTTCCGGATGATCCCGGGTCTGGAAAATGCGGAATTTGCCCGTCTCGGCGGCCTGCACCGCAATACCTATATCAACTCCCCAACCCTGCTCGACCGGTCACTGACGCTAAAATCGCGGCCCGGCCTGCGTTTTGCCGGCCAGATCACCGGCTGTGAGGGTTATGTGGAAAGCGCCAGCGTCGGGCTGATGGCCGGGCGTTTCGCCGCCGCCGAACGCAAGGGCGAGGCGATCTCGCTACCGCCGGCGACGACGGCGCTCGGCGCGCTGCTCGGCCACATCACCGGTGGGCACATCGTCACCGACGAGGAGCCGGGCAAACGATCGTTCCAGCCGATGAACATCAATTTCGGGCTGTTTCCGGAGCTCCAGCCGGGCTCGATCGTCAAACCTGAAGGCGTCAAGCGCTTCCGCGGCAAGGACAAGACGATCATGAAGCGGCAGCTGATCGCGCGGCGTGCTCTTGCCGACTGCGCGACCTGGCTCGGTCAAGAATCGACGCTTGCCGAAAGCGCCTGACCGGCGTTTTCAAGTGCATCGGACCCGGCTCGTGCGACCCGCGTGAAGTCTTTGCTTTTATGCATGTCGCCCAAAAGCGCTGCACACTTTTGGGCGACCTGCATTACTGCTGGGTCGCGGCCGAAATATTGCCGGGCGGCAGGTCCTTATCCGGCTCGGCGATATAATTGCCGAGCAGCCAGAGCGAAACCTCCGAGGCTTCCTTGGCGGAAGCGAATTCGAAATCGCCGTTGTGATAGGGTGCATCGAGGAAGTCGATCACCAGTCCCCGGCCCGTCTCCGATCCCACGACACGCACCCGACCTGGCTCGATCAGATGGCAGGCGAAATGGCGCGACATGTTGCGCATGAAGCCCGCCTTGTTGTCGTGCAGGCGCACGAAGACGGCCTGACCATTTTCCGTCGTCTGCAGCTGACGGATCGCCTCGTTCGGAAAGGCGCGGCCGAACTCGATGATGGCGAGGCCCGTGTCATGCAGGCCGTCTTCCTTGTTCTGCGCGGCCATGCGCGTTGCCACGAAAGCAATGAAAATGACGATGGCGAAAAGGACGCACCAGACGATAATGCCCACGCCGAGTCTCCGTTCAAAGGGTAGCGGTGGAAGCCTTGTAGCGCGCGAGACTTGCGCGAATTTGACCGATATCAGATTTTTCGGCGTGCGGCAGCCAGCCCCATCCGCAGCTGGCGGCGCCATTGCGGCGGCTGCAGCGGCCGGTCAAACAGCAAGGCGCCCCGTTTCTGCGCCGTGATGAGCACCGGTTCGGCAATCGTCGCCGGCAGAAAGGCTGGAAAGACAGCCAGCGCAATCGGCCCCGCCGCCCTCGCCTTTGCCAGATGTTCGCGACCGAGGCCGGCGAAGGCCTCGATGGCGGCAGAAATGCGCGGCCGGTCTTCGCCGGCGAGGAAGGCATCGCGGTCGAGACCGGCGGCGGACAGGATCTGCAGCGGAATATAGATCTGGCCACGGCGGCGATGCAGCGGCATCAGCAGCAACAGCCCGGCGACCGCTTGGGCGACGCCGGCATGGCCGG